>JAOUFA010000288.1 GCA_029858545.1 Betaproteobacteria bacterium | reverse complement strand
GCGAGTGATGGCCTTGCGCGTGGTGGCGCGCAAAAGCGCGATCGGCAGGCACGCGAGCGCGCCGGCGAGCGCGCAAAGCGGCGCCGAGTAGCCGAGCATCAGGCCGAACAGAACCACCAGGATCGGAGCGAACAGGTGGCCGCGCACGAGCATCACGGTGGAAAATCGCGGCAGTTCCTCGCGCGGCACGCCGGCGAGCCTGTAGCGCTTGGCCTCGAAATGGACCGCAAAGAACACCGCGAGGTAGTACAGGAACGCCGGCACGAGCGCCCACAGCGCGACCTGCGCGTACGGCACGGCGAGAAACTCCGCCATGACGAACGCCGCCGCGCCCATGATCGGCGGCATGATCTGTCCGCCGGTCGAGGCCACCGCCTCGACCGCGGCGGCGAAAGGCGGACGAAAGCCCGTGCGTTTCATGAGCGGAATCGTGATCGGACCGTCCACCATGACGTTGGCGACGGCGCTCCCGGACACGGTGCCGAACAGGCTGGAACTCACCACCGCGACCTTGCCCGGCCCGCCGGCATAGCGGCCGGTTATCGACATCGCGAAATCCATGAAGAGCTGTCCCGTGCCGCTACGTTCCATGAACGCGCCGAACAGCACGAACAGCATGACGTACGATGCGGAGACGCCGAGCGTCGAGCCGAAGATGCCTTCCGACGAGAGATAGATCTGCTCCATCAGCACAGGCAAGGTTACGTGCGAGAAGCCGACCGCGTAGACGAGGAAGCAGAGCGCCGTGACGGGCAGCGCCCAGCCGATGATGCGGCGCGTCGCATCGAGCACCACGACCACCGATACGACCGCGTAGATCTTGTCCCACGCGGTCAGATCGTCGATGTAGATGATCCGGTTCGTGTAGTACTCGTAGTTGAGAAAGATATGCAGCACGGCAGCCCAGCCCGCGGCGAGCAGCGCGCCATCGAGCACGCGCCACGCGATACTCGGACCCGGCTTTGCCGGAAAGAGGATGAAGACGAGCGTCAGCGCGAAGAGCAGGTGGGTGCCGCGGAAGATCATCGCCTCCGGTGGCCCGAATCCGGCGACGTACATGTGATAGAGCGACATCGCGACCGCGATGCCAAGCGCGACCCGTCGCAGCGCCGTCGCGCCCGGAGTGACGGCTGTCTTCTCCTCCAAACGGTCCTCCTCGCTTCAACGGGGCGAACAAAGAACGGGGCGGCCAGGCGCCGCCCCGTCGCCGTCGCGTTCCTCGGCGCGTGCGTCGGTGCGCGCTAGAGCGCGCCCGCTTCCTTATAGAACCTCTCCGCGCCCTTGTGCAGCGGCACGCCAATGTCGATCGCCATGTCCTTTGGCGACATGCCGGCAATCGCCTTCACGATCGCCGACATGTTCCCGATGTTGCCGGCCACTGTTTTCGCCATCGTGTACACGGTGGCTTCCGGCAGGTCGCAGCGCACGATCAGGTGCGTCGAATACCCGATCACTGGAACGTCGTGGTCCTGCTTCGGATAGGTGCCCGCCTTGATGATCAGCCTGTTGTAGCCGGGATTGATGTCCTTCAGGGCCGTCATGGTCTTGTCGTCCACCGGCACGAGCTTCACGTCGCGGGCGCTCGCCAGATCCATCACCGCGGACGCCGGAGCGGTGGTGCCGAGCGTGAACACCTGCGCATGGCCATCCTTCATCAATCCCACGGCGTCGGTATAGCCCGCCTGGAAATTGACCTTGGCGAGCGAACCGTAGCTCATGCCGTTCAGCTTGAGGACCGTTGCCGTGAGAATCTCGGCCGTATTGCCCTTCGGCTGCGTGACGAGCACCTTGCCCTTCAGGTCGGCAAACGCATTGATTCCCGAGTTCGCGCTGGCGACGACCTGGAAGTACTGCGGATAGAGGTTGGCTAGCTGGCAGACCTGGGTCACCTTCCTCGGATAGGGCGCCCGTCCCGCCAGGCCGTCCACCGTGGTGGAGGAGTTGGCCAGCGCAATCTGGGCCTTGCCCTCGTCCAGACCTCGCACGTTGGCGATGCCCGCGCCGGGTGTCTGCTGGATCGAAAGATTGGCAATCGAATTCTCCCACATGCCCTTCAATGCGCCGCCGAGCGGAATCCACGACCCGCCCTGAGGGCCGGTCATGAACGTGACCTGCTGAGCCTGCGCGGGCAGGGCGAACGCCATACCGGCAAGGACTGCAACTGCGAATCGCGTGAGTCGCTGCATGATTCCTCCTGTGGCTTGAAAACCCGTGGCGCCGGCTCTGTCGGCCAGCATGGCAGGATCATACCGACGCCCCTGGGTCGCGACAAGCGAACCCCGAACTCGCGGCGCGCGGGCACGCGCATCACTTGCCGGTGAATTCGGGTTTCTTCTTGGCAAGAAAGGCGTCGCGGCCGATTCGATAATCCTCGGTGCCGAAGCAACTGAAACTCTCGTCCTGCTCCCCGGGCGACAGCGGCCGCTGTTGCATCAGCCGATAGATGAATCTCTTGTGCCAGCGCGCCACCAGTGGTGCGCCGTCGGCGATGCGCCGCGCCGTGGCGTAGGCTTCCTCCTCGACCCGGTCGTCGGGCACCACGCGGTTCACGATGCCTTTCTCCCTCGCCTCCTGTGCGCCGAACACACGCCCTTCAAGCGCGATCTCGAGCGCACCCGCCTTGCCGCAGAGTTCGATCAACCCCCGCAATTCGCCGTAGGCCATGACCAGACCGAGGTTCTTCACCGGCACGCCGAAGCGGCTCGATTCGCCGCATACGCGCAGGTCGCACAGACTGGCGATTTCCAGGCCGCCGCCGATGCAGGCGCCGTGGATCATCGCGACCACCGGGTGCCGGCACTGCGCAAGCGCGCCGATGGCACGCTCAATTGAATGACCGTACTCGCGCGCCTGCGCGATGTCGCCGCGCTCGCGTTCGAATTCGGCGATGTCCGCGCCGGCGGCGAACGCCTTGATTCCCGCGCCGCGAATCACGACGCAACGCAGGCCGTCGTCGGCGGAGAGATCCGCGATCACCTCGCCCAGCCGCTCCCACATCGCCAGGCTGAGCGCGTTCAGGCGGTCGGGATTGTTGAGCACGACCGTGGCGATATCGCCCGCACGCGAGACCATTACCGAGTCCGACATGTTGCACTCCCGTGAGAAGTGGCGCCCGGGGCGCGCACCTACGGCGCAACCAACGCCGCCGCCCGCGTCTTTCTTCCGTCAACGATAGAAGAGTTCCACCAGTCCCATGCCGGTGACCGGAACGTAGGTCACGAGCAGCAGCACCGCGACCAGGACCGCGATGAACCAGATGTTCACCTTGGTCACTGCCCAGATGTCGGCCTTGGCGATCGAGCAGGCGGTCATCAGCACGCTTGCCACCGGAGGTGTCTGCTGACCAATGCCCAGATTGATGGTCACGATCAGACCGAAATGCACCGGATCGATTCCCACGCTCTTCACCAGCGGCAGCACCACCGGCACGGTGAGAATGATCGCCGCCGCGGAGTGCAGGAACAGGCCCAGCACCAGGAACAGAACATTGAGGATCGCCAGCACGATCCATTTGCTGGTGGTGAATTCCATGATGCCGGCGGCGAGCCGCTGCGGCACCTGCGCTTCGGTCAGGTAGACGCCGAGCAGCGCGCTGGTCGCCACCAGCAGCATCACCACCGCGGTCTGCACGCCGCCGTCGATGATCGCGTCCTTGAGATGATTCCAGTCCAGCTCGCCATAAATGACGCGCCCGATAAACAGCGCCGCGAGCACCGCCATCGCAGCGCCCTCGGTGGCGGTGACGATACCGCCAAAGATGGAACCCAGAATAATCACCGGCAGGAAGAACGCCCAGAATGCCTCCTTGAACGTCCGCCGCACGCGCGACCAGCGGAACGATTCCTCGACCGGAAAGTTGTAGCGCCGCGCAAACCAGTAGGCAACCCCCATCAGACCCAGGCCGCCGAGGATCCCCGGAACAATTCCCGCGACGAATAGTTGCACCACCGAGGTGTCGGCCATGACCGCATAGAGCACCATCGGGATCGATGGCGGAATGATCACCGCGAGCGTCGCCGACGAAGACATCACGGCGGCCGAAAACTCCTTCGAGTAGCCGCGCTCCTTCATCGCCGGAATCAGCACCGAACCGAGCGCTGCGACATCGGCCACCGCCGACCCCGATATCTCGGCGAAGAACAGGGACGTTCCGATGCCGACGATCGACAGTCCACCGCGGATCCAGCCAAGCAGCGCCGAGGCGAAAGCGATCAGACGCCGCGAGATGCCCGAGGCATTCATAATCGAGCCTGCGAGGATGAACAGCGGGATGGCGAGGAGCGGGAAATTGGTGGCGCCGTTGTAGATCACGATCGCGACATTGGGCAGGGTATCGATGCCCTGCGCCGCGACCAGTGCGACGACGGCGACGATACCCAATGCAACCGCGATCGGCACGTTGATCAGCACCAGCAGGAGTACACAGGCAAAAAGCAGCAGGATCGTCATGCCTGCCTCCTAATGAGTCATCTCGGCGAGGTCGCTCGTCCGCGACCGCGCGCCCGCCATCGCCTCGCGAAACACTTGCGGCAGATTGAGGGCCTCCGCGAAGATGATCAGTGCCGCACTGATGGGCATCACCGACTGCGTCACGCCGACCGTTATCCACGGCAGGCTCACCATCCGGTCGTTACCGAGAATCTCCAGCACGCGGTAGCCGACCCAGCCGAGCAGAGCGAAGAACGCCAACACCAGCAGTTCGGCGACGAGGACCCATGCCACGCGCCACGTCGGCGGCATAGCGTTCACCAGTCCTGGAAAGCCGATATGAGCGCGCTTGAGCGCCGCGAGCGCGGCGCCGTAGAAAGTGAGCCAGGCGAGCAGCACCGAAGCGACCTCGTCATACCACGCGAGCGACGTGCCGATGGTACGAAACAGCACCCCCAGCGTGACCTCGACGGCGAGCACCACCATCAGTGCTATGACGATCCACTCGAGAAAACGCTCGTATCCCGAACGCAGCCGGCTGACATTCATTCCCATCCCCCTGGGTCGCGGCCGCCGGCGGGCGGCCGGAATTCAATTGGCCCGCTATTTTCCGAGTGCGATGGCTTTTTCGATTGCGTCCTTCGCGCCCGGCAC
>JAOUFA010000287.1 GCA_029858545.1 Betaproteobacteria bacterium | reverse complement strand
GCCGAGCGTCGTCGCGGGCGGCAGCTACCAGATCATCGGTTTTGGCGGCTCGGTGCACGATTTCGGCACCGTGGGATTCCCGCAGGATATCCGCAACTGCAGCAAGTGCCATGACGGCGCGGATTCGGCCACCCCGCAGGGCGACAACTGGAAGACCCAGCCGACCAAGGAAGCCTGCGGTTCCTGTCACGACAATGTGAATTTCGCGACCGGCTTGAATCACGCGGGCGGCGTGCAGGTCAGCAATTCGACCTGCGTCGGTTGCCATGCGCAGGGCGGCGCGGCGGGACCGGTGGAAAACAGCCACGTGATTCCAGAGAAGGTGGCGGGCGCCAAATTCAAGTTCAACCTGGTCAGTGTGACCGGGGGCAATACGCCGGTGGTGAAATTCTCGGTCACCGACCCGACCAATGGCAATGCGCCCTATAACATCACGACCGATACGGCGTTCACCCAGGTACCCTCCGGCGTGAGCCGACTGGCGCTCATCGTCGGCTGGAACACGGTGGAATTCAGCAACGTCTCGAGCGGGGTCAACCCGGGTCAGCCGATCACCGTTTTCCCGACACCGACCTGCGGCGGTCCGGCAAGCGGCGGCGCCCCGGCATCTACCGACTGGGTCTGCACCGGACCGGCAGCGGGGGTCTATACGCTCACCAAGCAGACCGCGCTGCCTGCCGGAGCGGCCGGCACGGGAAGGGTGGGCCTCGAGGGCCATCCCGCGGCGCAGGACAAGACCGGCGCCTGGACCGTCCGCGTGCCCGTCAAGAGCGTGGTGAAGGACTTCGCGATCACCGGTACGCTGACGGCGCGGCGCAACGTGGTCGATATCGCCAAGTGCGACAAGTGCCACGACCAGCTGAGCCTTCACGGCGCGAACCGCACCGACGAGCCGCAACTGTGCGTGATCTGCCACAACCCCAGCGACACCGACGTCAACCGCCGTCCGAAGACAGGGGGCGTGCCCAACGCGGCGCTTACCGCGGACGGTAAGAAAATGGAGGCGATCGACTTCAAGGGCCTGATTCACGCGATCCACGCCGGACGCAAGGACGATCCGGCGACCACCACGGTCGAAGGGCACGGGTTCCGCAACAAGGGCATCGTGGTCTACGGCTTCGGCGGCAGCGTGAACGATTTCAGCCACATTCGCTTCCCCGGCATCCTCAGCGACTGTGCGGCCTGTCACGTCGCCGGCACGAGCGGCAGCTACGAACTCGCGGGGATCTGGCAAACGCCGACCGCGTCGGGAATCCTCGGCAGCACCATCGACGCAGCGCCGACCGCGACCGACGCGGCGACCCTCGCCACGGAACTCGCCAACCAGGCGCTCGCGCTGAAGATCTCGCCCACCGCCGCGGTGTGCTCGTCGTGCCACGACAGCACGCTTTCGCAGGCGCATATGGAAGTGAACGGCGGGCTGTTCTCGGCGACCCAGGCGTCGATCGCCAACGGCGGCACGATCGAGTCCTGCGCGCTATGCCATGGTCCGAGCAGGATCGCCGACGTCAAGAAAGTGCACGGCGTGAAATAGGCGAGAAGCGCTGAGAGGCAAGCATGTTGGAGACCTCCCGAGCCGAGGGGTTGCACAGGAGAAGGACGCAGTCCCCGGCCGGGCATCGACCGATTGGCGTAAGCGGTGCATAGACCACAAGGAACAGTCATGAACAACAACCACCGGCGCTTCGCTGTGCCGTTCCTGTTGGCCGGCCTCGTGATGGCGATGCAGGTCGCCGCGCAGGACGCTCCCGCGGCAGGCGAACCCGTGCTCGGCACCGACTACACCGAAAAGGGTGCCGACACCTGTCTCAAGTGTCACGACGAGGACTCGAAATTCCCTGTCCTGTCGATCTTCAAGACGAAGCACGCGCAAAAGGACGACCATCGCGCTCCGTTTGGCAAATTGCAGTGCGAGAGTTGCCATGGTCCGGGTGCGAAACATGCCGAGAAGGTGCGCCCCGGCGAGGAGCGCCCGCCGATCATGAATTTCGGCGTTCGCTCCAAGCAGACCGCCACGCAGCAGAACAAGGCCTGCATGGGTTGCCACGAGCGTGGCAACCGTATGGCATGGAAGGGCAGCGAACATGAGGCGGGGGACGTGGCCTGCGCAAGTTGCCATCAGATTCACGCCACCCGCGACCGGGTGTTTACCGCCGGCGGTCAGAGCGAAGCGTGCTTCGCCTGCCATATCAAGCAGCGCGGCGATTTCTTCAAATCCTCGGCGCATCCGGTACGCTACGGTACGCTGCGTTGCAGCGACTGCCACAGCCCGCACGGCTCGGCGGCGGCCGGCAAACTGCTTGCCAAGCCGACGCTCAACCAGACCTGTTATAGCTGCCATGCGGAAAAGCGCGGCCCGCTTCTCTGGGAGCACGCCCCGGTCAGCGAGGATTGCAGCACCTGCCATACGCCGCACGGCTCGGTCCATCCGGCACTGCTCAAGAAGCCGGCGCCGCTGCTGTGCCAGCAATGCCACTCGCCCGCGGGACACCCGAGCGTCGCGTACACCGGCGCCGCGTTGCCGAGCGGTACCCCGTCGGGCTTCCTGCTCGCCAACAGTTGCATGAACTGCCACTCCCAGGTCCATGGCTCGAACCATCCATCGGGTGCAAGGCTGATGCGATAGGTCCGGCGCAGTCGAATCGACGGCACATTGAAAAAAGGATGATAAGAACATGACAACCGCAACCAGGCGCATGCTCGTCACGATGGCGTTGGCGGCCCAGGTCGGAGCGGTCGCCGCGCAGCAAGCTCCCGCGGTGGACACCTCGCAGTGGGTGTGCGAGTACTGCGTCGCGCCGGCGGGCCCCGAGAGTGAAATCGGGGTCAGTGCCGAAAACGTCTCCCAGGACAGTTACAGGTTCAGCCGCTATACAGGTTTCGAGAAGGGTACGGGTTGGGGTCTGGATGCGACGCTGCGTTCCCGCTCCGGCCTGAACTACGCCGACGTGTATGTGACCCGGTTGGGGCTCCCCTACGGGACGATTGAAGCCGAAGGCGGCAAACAGGGGACCTACAAGCTGACGTTCCGCTACGCGGAGTTGCCGTTCAACGTGTCGAATTCGGCACTTACCGTGTTTGACGGGACAGGTAGCAATCGCCTTACCCTGCCGCTTGCCTGGTTGAGAGGGGTCAACACCGGCTTTATGCCGGGACTCGCGGGCAGTCTGCACTCCGCGAAGATCGACAGCCTGCGCACCCAGTCCGGTGTTGGTCTGTCTTTCGTACCTTCGGGTGGCTGGGAGGTTGGATTGAAAGTGCGCCAGGAGACGCGCGAGGGCACGCAGCGCATGGCCGGATCGTTCTTCTTCAATTCAACCCCCCTTATCGTGCCGATCGACTATGACACCAAAGACGTCGAGGCCTATGCATCCTACGCGACTCGCGCGTGGCAGGTTCGCCTCGCGTATCAGGGTTCGTTCTTCGGGCAGCATAATAAGGCAGTGATTTGGGACAACCCTTTCGCCGAGTTCGCGCCGGGGGCGACGACGGGACAGATCGGTTCGCCACCGGGCAATCAGTTCCACCAGGTGAGCGCTTCGGGCGCCTATCAGTTCAGCGAAGTCACGAGGGCGAACGCGAATATCGCTCTCGGGCGTATGGTGCAGGACTCGAAGTTCCTTTCCGCGACGATCAACGGCGTGCTCGCACCCGGCGCGCTGCCGCGCGACTCGCTGGAGGGACAGATCCAGACGACGCGCGCCGATTTGAAACTGGTTACGGCGCTCAGCCCGAAATGGGGTCTGAATCTCGCCTTTGTCCACGACAACCGCGACAACAAGACGCCGCAGGCGACGTTCAACTGGGTCACCACCGACATGCTCGTCGCCACGCCGCGCGCGAATTTGCCCTACAGTTTTACGCGTAATGTGTACAAGGTCTCGACCGACTACCGCGTGACACCGCGCGCCAAGGCCTCGCTCGGCTTCGACCGCGATATGCAGGATCGCACCAACCAGGAGGTCTCCAAGACCACCGAGGACACCTTGTGGGCCAAGTATGCGTTGCGTACCCGCAGGCATTTCGATGTCACGCTCAACTACGCGCACGCGCGGCGCGAGGGCGAGGCGTATCAGGCGGTCTCGACGCTCAGCCCTCCCGAGAATCCGTTGCTCAGGAAGTACAACATGGCCGACCGCAGCCAGGACCTGGTCGGCATGCGCATGGCGGTGCTTCCGGTGGAGACCGTTACCCTGGCGCTCGACTACAGCCAGGCGAAGGAGGACTACTCCAAGTCAGCGGTCGGCCTGACCCTCAGTGAGCGGCGCACGCTCGGCGCGAATCTTGCCGCGCAACTGGGCGAGGACAGCAGCGCGAGCTTGTACTACAGCATCGAGCAGATCAAGTCGCAGCAGTCCGGGGCGCAGTCTTTCACCAACCCGGCCGACTGGACCGCCGAGAACCTCGACAGGATCAGGACTGCGGGGGTCGGACTGAAGCACGCGCTGATTCCGAAACGCTTCGACCTCGGCGCGGACTACACGCACTCGCATTCGATCGGCGATGTCACGGTGTCCACCGGCGCCGGCGGCCCGGGGTTTCCCAGCAATACCGTGGACCTCGAAATGGTGAAGCTGTACGCGCACTACAGACTCGCCAGCGGCCTGTCGGTGCAGGCAAACTTCTGGCGTGAGCGCTACGGATCGAGCAACTGGGCGCTCGACGGTGTCAGCCCGGCCACTCTCCCGAACGTCCTGACCTCGGGTGAAACCAGCCCCAACTACAAGGTCAGGGTGGTGAACGTGGCGTTGCGCTACGCGTTCTAGCCCCTAGACGCCGTAAGCCCTGCGCAGCAGCGTGATCGGGTGCGCCTTGCGCGCGTCGCCGGCGGCGTCGGCTTCGCGCATGCCCTGCAGGATATGGCGCCCGGCGATCGGGCAGTCCGAGCTGACGTAATCGGGCGAGGGTTCGGCCATCTGACGGAACACCGGACGGCCGATCTTCATCGAGTTGGCATAGTACTCGCGCTTCACGCCCCAGGTGCCGTCGTGGCCCGCGCAGCGCTCGACGGTGTTGACCGTGGTGCCGGGGATGGCCTCGAGCAGTTCGCGCGTCTTCTGCCCGACGTTCTGGACGCGCGAATGGCAGGGGATGTGGTACGACACCTTGCCGAGCGC
>JAOUFA010000286.1 GCA_029858545.1 Betaproteobacteria bacterium | reverse complement strand
CGATCGACATCAGGTTCCTGAACATCATCGAGGTCGGATGGAGGAACACCTCGCCGAGCGACACCGTCGGAAATTCGATCGGCAGCGCACCCGCGGCGAGCACGCCGCGCTTGGCCGCCTCGATCAGCTCGGGGAAATGCCGATGGCAGTTGTTGAAGCCGCTCTTCGAATCGGCGATGCCGACGATCGGCCGATCGAGCATCTCGCCCGAATACCCCATGCTCTTCGCGAACGAGCGGCGCAAATAAAGCGAAAAAGCGGGGTCGCCGTATTGAGTGAGTCCGCGTGCGAGTCCGCGGGCTGCGATGCTGCCCGCCACCGCCCCGGCTTTGCTGTCCTTGGCCATAGACGGCCGATCATAGCTGAAACGGTTCGCGTCAAAATCACCGCCGCCTCCGCGATTTCTGCATCTAACTGGTTGATTCATAACAGTGGGCTGCTGCCCAACTCCATTCTTCACCTGGGTGTGGTTGTATTCCCACACTCGCCGGCGTACGGTGTCGCGGGTCGTTCCTTGGAGGGGAGGCATGGAAGCGCAACTACACACCCACACGCAGCCGCCTGGGCGGGAACCCAGCCATGGCCTCGGCCTGCTGGAAAGCATCTCGGCGTTTTGCCGGGAAAAGTCGATGGCCGAGTCGACATTCGGCCGGCGCGCGGTCAACGACGGCAAATTCGTCTCCCGGCTGCGCGACGGCGCGCGCATCACCCCGGAAACCCTCGAGCGGGTGAGTTCGTTCATGGCGCGACACGGCACGCTCGCGCCCTCCGCCCCCCCCGAACTGCGCGCCCTGATTCGCGCGAGTACGCGCCTTGCCCCGGTCGTGCCCGCCCCGCTTGACTCCCCGTCCGCGG
The DNA here is from genome assembly GCA_029858545.1 of Betaproteobacteria bacterium. GTDB lineage: Bacteria > Pseudomonadota > Gammaproteobacteria > Burkholderiales > SG8-39 > JAOUFA01. Next base: position 4,265 of record JAOUFA010000286.1, on the reverse strand, counting down.
CAGAAGGCGCGCCGTCGCGCAATTTCCGCTTCTTCGACAACCGCCAGAAGTACCTGTTGTTCGTCAATACCTGCGGCGAAAAGGAGGTCATCGCCCAGCGCGTCGGCATGGAACTCGCGCACATCCATCCGCGCCCCCCCGCGGTGCGCGTGTTCGATGCGGGCATGGGCGACGGCTCGGTCCTCACCCGCGTGATGCGCGAGATGCACCATCGTTTTCCGACCATGCCGTTCTACTTCGTGGGCAAGGAGATCAGTCTCGAAGATGTCCGTCTCTCGCTGGCGAAGATGGTCGACCGGTTCTACGAGCACCCGGCCACGGTCCTGGTGGTCACCAACATGTACTACAGCGAAGCGCCTTGGCTCGCTCCCAAGGCGCTCGCCGCGGCCACCTCGTTGTTGTGGCACGAGGTCGGACTCACCGGAAGCACCTCGCACGAATTCAGCGATCAGATTTCGGCGCTCGAACCCTTCCTCGCGAAGAATTGGCAGGCGCGCCATAGCCCGAAGACCGGCAACCCGATCTACGAGCGGCCGGTCGCGCTGGTGTTGTACCGCAAGGACTTCCGCTTCCTGCTCGACGATGTCATCCCGAAGCAGGGCAGGACGCGCGCCGACTACGACCTGGTGATCGCCTCGCAGCCCTATCGCCTGCGCGTACCGGCCGAATTCAAGGCCGCCCGGGTGATCGGCCCGCTGGTACGCAGCCTTGCCCCGGGCGGGCGATTGCTCGGCATCCATTCGCACGGCGGCGATCCCGGGCTCGAAATCGTGCAAAAGATCTGGCCCGACGAAAATCCCTACCAGACCGGCAGGCATGATCTGCTGCGCGCGGTGCGCGCCGAACTCGGCAAGGAAGCCCGCCAGTACAACTTCAGTTCCTACGCCGATGCGCGCGCGGTGTTCCGCTACGATATGCACACGCTGCCCTCGGAAGTCTCCTCGAGCATCGGCACGTCGACCCTGTTCGCCGCGTGGAACGCCGCGGTGTACGTCGCACAAATCGATGACGAGCGGCTCGGCGAAGCCATCGCCAGTCCAAAATACCTTGAGGCGACCCGCGACGTGCTGCACGGCCACGGCGGACTGTGGTTCAACGATGAATCCTATGTCGTCTCGCGCAAGCGCAACTGAGCCCCCGCACATGATCCTCGACCAGACTGCCATCGGCCCAACGCGCAACGAGGAAACGGATCGGGCCATTGCCGATCTGGTCGCCTGCGGATCGATCGAAATGAATGCGCACCGCGCCGCCGATGCGCGCGAGATCGCGGCGCTGCTGCCGACCGGAACTCCGGTCTACGTCAACCACCTGCCGCGGCATGCCCTGGCCGACACCCTCGCGGCGTTGCTGGTGGCGCGCGCGGCGGGGCTCGAGCCGGTACCGCACATCGCGGCACGTCGCCTGAGCTCGCGCGACGAACTCGGGAACTTCCTGCAGCGCGCGGTGCGCGAGGCGGGGGTGCGCAAGATCCTGCTGATCGGCGGCGAAGCGTCCGGGCAAAGCGGCCCCTACGCGGATGCCGCGGCGGTCCTGCGCGAGGGCCTGCTCGCCGAATACGGTGTGCGCGAAGTGGGCCTGGCCGGCTATCCGGAGGGCCATCCGGCCATTCCGGGCGACGTGCTTGAGCGCGCGCTGCTTGAGAAACTCGAACTCGCGAAGAACCAGGGGCTCGGCACCTACCTGGTCACCCAGTTCTCCTTCGCTCCGGGCCGCATCGTTGAGTACTGCACCGGGCTCGGGCGGCGCATCCCCAAGCTGCCGGTCTACGTCGGAATCGCGGGACCGACCGAGCCGCTGGCGTTGCTGCGCTACGCGCAGCGCTGCGGCGTAAGCGCGTCATTGCGTGCGTTGCGCGCACAGGGTTTCGATGCGGTGCGCCTCGTCACGCACACCGACCCGGGCGACCAGCTTGCCGCGCTGGCGCGATACTGCCGCGCGCGTTCGCAGTGCAACGTCGTGGGCGTGCACTTCTTCAGCTTCGGCGGCGCGGCAACAACCGCCACGTGGATGAACCAGGCCATTCAGCAAAGATGAGTCGCCCCTTGCGCGCCGCGCGCTACACCGCCGCGCCGTAGCGCGCCCGGGGACGCAGCACGAATCCGGCGAGGCGCTGCTCGATGACGTGCGCGATCCATCCCGCCGAGCGGCCGAGCGCCCACAGCGCGCTCGCGCTGCGTTCGGGCAAGTTGAGCGCCGCGGCGAGCGCCACCAGCCCGACCTCGATGCTCGGCCTCAGGCCGAGGCGCTGCTCGGCTTCCTCGATGAAGGTGTAAATGAGCTGCGCACGCGGGTTGCCCGGGGCGAACGACCTCGCCAGCCGCACCAATTCGCGCGCGCGCGGGTCGCCGTTCGGGTAGAGCGGCAGATTGAAGCCGGGCACCCGCTGCCCCGCCCGTTCGACCACCGACAACTGCTGGCGCACGTCGCCGCGCGTACGCGCATCGCGCAGCAGATCCTCGGCGCGGTCGCAGCCGCCGCCGAGTGTCGAGCCGGAATGCGCGGCGAGCGCGGCGAGCACGCAGGCGCGCAGTTCCGCGCCGGTCGAGGCGGCGACGCGCGCGGCGAAGGTGGACGACGAGAGTTCGTGATCCGCGCACAAAACCAGCGCGCAATCGATCGCATCGATCGATTGCGCCGAGGGTCGCGCGAGCAGCGCACGCGACGCGAGTTCGGCGACGCGCACCTCGCCGCGCGCGACCCGCAACCCGGGGCGCCGCGCAAGGTAGCCGAGGCAACCGGCGAGCAGCAGGATCAGGTCGCGCGCCGTCGAGAGCGTCGCGCCGCGACCGATTTCGCTGCGCACCGTTTCACCGGCACCGCGCATCCCGGCGGCGAGCGCGAACATGCGCAGGATCGGCGGCCGCCCGGCGGCGCGCGCGACACCATTCAGCGTTTGCACGAAATCGCGCGGTGCCGCGCCGGACCGCCAGCGCAGCGGTTCGTGCTGCAGGACGCCGGTCCAGAGCAACTCCGCCACCGCCTCGAACGAATGGCCCTCGCGCGCGAGTTCGAGCGCGAGCCGCCCGCGGTAGCGCGGTCCCTCCGGCGTGAGCTCGGTGATCGCGGTGTCGATCACCGGCTGGCCGCCCCAGCGCATCGCGCCCTCGGCCGCGGCGCCCTGGCCGCGGCGCAGGGCGCTGCGCGCACGCGCGCCGATCACGTCCTCGCGGTGGTACAGGCGGCGCTTGTCGTCGAGCTGCCCCACCGAGCGAATCAATCCCCGGCTGACGTAGGTATAGAGCGTCTGCGCCTTGACGCGCAGCAGCCGCGCCGCCTCCTGGGCGGTGATGTACTCCGGGGCGATGCCGGGCGGAGTGCGTGAGGACTCGCGAAGGACCATCGGTGGGCGGCGATATATCGATTGCAGAATCGAGATTGATCTAGTTTACCCGAATCACTACCATGGCCCTTCGTCACGGCCAACCACGGAGCCCCAAGCGTGCAGCGTATCGTTGTCGGCATCACCGGTGCCACCGGCGCGGTCTACGGCCTGCGCCTGCTCCAGGCGCTGCGCGCCGCGGATATCGAAACCCACCTGGTGCTCTCGAAGTGGGGGTTGCAGACGATCGAACACGAGACCGGTCTGCGCCTCGACGATTTGCACGAACGCGCGTCGGTGGTGCACGGCACCGGCAACATGGCGGCGACCATATCGTCGGGTTCGTTCCGTACCGACGGAATGGTCATCGCGCCGTGTTCGATGCGCAGCGCCGCGGCGATCGCGCAAGGCTGCGGCGAGACCCTGGTGCATCGCGCCGCCGACGTCATGCTGAAGGAGCGGCGCAAGCTGGTGCTGGTCGCGCGCGAGACGCCGCTCTCCGAAGTGCATCTCGAGAATCTGCTCAAGCTCGCAAGAATGGGCGTCACGATCCTGCCGCCGATGCCTGCGTTCTACAACCATCCCGCCACGATCGATGACATCGTCGAACATGTCGTGGCGCGCGTTCTCGACCAGTTCGGCATCGACGCCGAATTCGCCAGACGCTGGGATGGCGAGATGGCGCGCGCGGGCGACGTGCGCCATCTCAGGTAGACGACCCAAAATAGACAATCCATAGCGTATCGAATCAACTTTCCCCAGGAGAGAGTCATGCAACCCGAAAAATCCGGCGCCGTGAAACCCGACATCACCAGCCTGCGTTCCACCATCGAGTGGCTGCGCAAGGAAGGGCTTCTCATCGAAACCGACAAGGAAGTCAATCCGGATCTGGAAATCACCGGACTGCAGAAGCATTTCGACGGCAGCCTGCCGATCCTGTTCA
>JAOUFA010000285.1 GCA_029858545.1 Betaproteobacteria bacterium | reverse complement strand
TCATCGACCAGACCACATCTTGCACCGACGAGAGCACCGTATCGAGTTGCTGCTTCAAGCCCAACGCCTCGCGCGTACGCTCCTCGACTCTCTGCTCGAGGTGGGTCTGCAGGTCGCGCAGCCGGCCAAGCATGACGTTGAACGATGCGCCGAGGCGCCCGACTTCATCTGCGCGTCCCTCGGGTGCATGCACAATTGCGAAAGGATCCCGGGCGATCGACTCGGCGATCGCCGCGAGTTCGACAACCGGATCGACCAGGCGCCTGTTGATCGGCCGCGCGAGCCGCCAGGCAAGCGTCAAACCGAGCGCCGCGAGCGCAACGAAAGCGGCGAGCAGCAACCCAAACTCGCGCAGGTACGAATGCGAGGGATCCCGGTATTCGAGCATCGGCGGCAGGGACGGATCGAACCACCCCGGAACATCGAGTGCCACGCGCGCGGAAAATCCCCCTCCTGGAGTAATGAATTCGACGAGGCGAGACCATTGCGAAGCACCGTCGCCGGGCGGGAAATTGCCGAACAGGGTCTTTCCCGCGGCAGTCACCGTGAATACTTCTTCCGCCTCGAGCGCGCCAGCCGAGGGCTCGAAGAACTGTCCCGCCTCCGCGCGCATCACGATCGCGCCTTCATGACTCGAGGTCGGCGGGTAGAACACCGGCACGATCGCGACCCATTCGGTTCTTCCCGTCGCCGACAGGAAGAACGCTCGCTCGGTGCCCGAGCGCACCGCCTGAACGACCTGTTCGATCCATTTCCCCTGCAATACATCGTCCACCATCGAGATGCGCCCCACCATCTGTCCGCTGAAGTCGTACAAGGCGATACGCGCATCGCTCCCGAACGGCGGCCGAAAGTCGCGCAGAAAAGGCAGGATGTACTGCTCGCGCCCGGTCGAATCCACCAGCGCATTGCGCACCAGGGAACTCTTCGCCAGCTCGCGCAGGCTCGCGAGGTTTCCGCGGATGCGCGTCTCGATCATGTCCTTCACGCGCGCCGTACCGGTATTGAGGTCGACGACATGGTTATGGTGAGTCTGCGTCAGGAGCACCGGAAACGATGTGAGGAACACCGCGACAATGAGCACCCCGGCGACCGTCAGCGCGCTCAGCGTGGAGCGGTTGGCGATGCTCGCCTCCGCCCAGTGGGCGATCCTCTGGCGCGCGCGGCGCGCGAACCTCAAGCCTGGGACCCTCTTCGGCAATGCCACCCCTTAGCGCCCGGCCGTTCCCACCAGTGCGCCGCCGGGCTTGGCATAGCGCGCCATGAAAACCTGTCCGAAATCGAGCGCCTCGTGGCGCTGCGCGGTGAAGGGTTGAGCGTAGTTGCGCACCAGACCGGAGTAGTTGCGCACCCGCTCGAGCGCGGCGCGTACCGCGCGCCTGTCTGTCGAGCCGGCCAGATTCACCGCGCGCGCCAGAATATGCGTCAGATCGTAGGCATGCGCCACACCCACCGGAGAGCGAATGTCGGCCGCCTCACGCGTGCCGAACAGGCGGTGATGCGCGGCGATCACGCGGCGCGCGACCGCGGAGCCGGCACCGATGAAGCTGTAGGTCTGCACCACCGAAAAATCGAGTTCGAAGAATCGCTCGCCGACCATCGCCGGCAGGTCACCCCCGGTAACGCCCCAGTGGCTCGCGATCGGCAAACGCTCCGCCTTGGGCAATTTGAGCAACTCGCGTAACAGCACGGCCGCCTCCTCGGCGTTCGCCGTAAGAAGGATTCCCTGCGCGCCCGCACTTTTCAACGCGCGGAACTTGCCCAGCAGCGAGTTCCCCTGGTCGTCCCAGTTGAACCATTCGGTTCCGACAATTCTCATCCCGGGTTTCTTCGCCGCGTACTCCTCGGCGGCCTTGCGCGTGCTGCGTCCCCAGCTCGTATTGAGCATCAGCAGGCCGACACGCCGGACACTGCGCGTGCGGGCCAGATAGTCGAGCATCGCCGGAGCGGCCCAGCTGTCCTTCAGAGAAAGCCGAAAGGCGAAATTGGGCGTATACCCGTTGTCGATGATGCCATCCGCGGCGGCCCAGGGATCGAGCAACGGCAGACCGAGTTCGTGAATCGTGGGGAGAACCTCGAGCACGGTCGGGCTGAAGCGCCCGCAGAACACCCCCACCAGATCCTGGGTGGCGGCGAACTCCCTCAGATTGACGAGGCTGCGCGCGGGGACGGCGTGATTGGCCTTCTCGACGAGCTTGAGCGGCCGACCGCCCAGCACGCCGCCCGCCGCGTTGATCTCCTCGATGGCAATCTGGATTCCCTGACGCACCGCCTCGGCCGAGGTACTCGTCGCGTGGCCGAACTCGCCGTCCAGGCCGATCAGCACCGCAGGGGATTCGGCATGCCCCGTTCCGCCGGACATTGCCAGCCAAAGCAGCGCCGAACCGATTCCACCGACGATATTCCTCATAGATCCCCCTGAATATAATAGGGGCAGGGATGCCGTACGGCACGCTGTGCCCCCGTGAATCGATGATACCGAAGGAACCGCCCATGAGGCTTCAATACGGAAGTAAATCTTTGTACAAACTTTGTACCAATAGGGCTTAGGCACGAGACGTGGCGATGCCTAGTGCACGAAAATCCCGGCCACGGAGGTTCGGTGCCTACACAGAGAGTCGGGTGCCTACACGGAGAGTCGGGTGCCTATAAGCCACGGCACCCCGCTCGTTCGCCTCGCCGGCAAGCAGACCCTCACACCGGCAGGGTCGGCCAGTTCGCAACAGGGAAGATTTGCCATGCGAAACACGTTTGCAGTGCGGAGCACCGCGGCAGGTGATCGAAGTGGTCCCGCCGCGTCGAGGATAGACTGCCATGCCACCCGCTGAGTCGCCCGAGTCCGCAGCGGACGCCGCCGCTCGGAGGTCGCAGGGCATCGAATTGCCGATCCTGATCGTCGACGACCACCCGATCAACCTGAGACTGATCCAGCGCCAGGCGGCGATGCTCGGCTACGAATCCGACACTGCCTCGGACGGACGCGAGGCGATCGAGAAATGGCAGGCACGCCATTACCGCCTGATTCTCACCGACTGCCACATGCCGGGCATGGACGGCTACACGATGGCACGCCGTATCCGGGAACTGGAAGCCGCGCGTCCCGGCGCCGCACCGGTACCCATCGTCGCGTGCACCGCGAATGCCTTCGAGGAAAACCTGCAGCAATGCCTCGCCGCCGGCATGAACGACTATATCGCCAAGCCGTTGAAGATGGACACCTTGCGAGCCAAGCTGGAAGCCTGGGCGCCGCCCGCGGCCGCTCCGGCGGCCGAGTCCGACAGCACGCCGATCGACAAAAGGCTCCTCCGCGAGGTCACCGGCGGGGAGGCGTCGGAGGAAACCGAAGTGCTGATGGACTTCCGCCGCGCGAACGAAGCCGACACGCTGCGCCTGAACGACGCATTCGGCACGGGCGATCTCGTCGCGATCATGCATGCCGCTCATCGCATCAAGGGGGCATGCCGCATGGTGGGTGCCACGGCGCTCGCCGATGCGGCCGAGCAAATCGAGCGCAGCGCCAAAGCCGGGCACGCCGAGTCGCTCGACGCCGACCGCATGGCATTCGCGATCGCGGATGCCCAACTGCGCGCGTATCTGGACGAGTTGGGCCGCGCGCGGGATTGAAGCTCGCGCGAACCGCGCGAGCTCGCCGCAGCATTTCCTTGCCAGGGACCCGGGCGATCGAGACATCGCCCGAAGCGGATCCGCTTCAGATCCGGTGCCGCTCTCCCGAAGAGAGCAGCGCGATCAGGCGCGGCGCGATCTCGTCGATCGCCAGCACTTCGTCCACCCCGCCAGCGGCGATCGCCTCCTTGGGCATGCCGAATACCACGCAGGTGGCCTCGCTTTGCGCGATATTGTGCGCCCCGGCGAGCTTCATTTCGTTCATCGCGGTCGCGCCATCCTTGCCCATGCCGCTCAGCATCACGCCGAGCGCGTTGCCGCCGACGTTCTTCGCCACCGAGCGGAACAGCACCTCGACCGACGGACGGTGCCGGTTGACCGGCTCGTCGTCGCTCAGCGCAACCACGTAGTTGGCGCCGCTGCGCTGCACCAGCAGGTGCTGGGCACCGGGGGCGATATAGGCGTGCCCGGGCAACACGCGCTCCTTGTGCTCGGCCTCCTTCACGCGGATCCGGCACAGACCGTCCAGGCGCGCGGCGAAGCTGCGCGTGAATCCGACCGGCATGTGCTGGGTGATCAGAATGCCGGGACTGTCGGCGGGCAACTGGGTAAGAATCGCCTTGATCATCTCGGTGCCGCCGGTGGAAGCGCCGATCGCGATGATCTTTTCGGTGCTCGCGCGGGCGCTGATCGGGCGCGACGCGACCGGGGCGCCCTGCGCTGCCACGCGCGGCACGACCCTGCGTACCTGCGCCGCCGCGGCGATGCGCAGCTTGTCGACGATTTCCTGCGCGCCGCGCTCCAGGCCCGTCGCGATCTCGAGTTTCGGTTTGGTGACGAAATCGATCGCGCCGAGTTCCAGCGCGCGCAGCGTCACGTCGGCGCCCTTTTCGGTCAGTGTCGAGAGCATCAGCACCGGCATCGGCCGCAGCCGCATCAGCTTCTCGAGGAATTCGATACCGTCCATGCGCGGCATTTCGATGTCGAGCGTGATCACGTCCGGGTCGAGCTCGCGGATCATTTCGCGCGCGACATAGGGGTCGGGCGCCGCGCCGACGACCGTCATGTCGGGCTGCTTGTTGATCACCTGCGTGAGCAGGCTGCGAATCAGCGCCGAGTCGTCGATGACCAGCACCCGGATCCTGCCTTTCGCCGGCTGCTTGACTGCGATTGCCGTCACGTCAGTTCTCCTTGGAGCCCCTCACGGAACCGCCGTGACGGCCTTCCGAGGTGGGGAAGCGCGAGCGGAGTATCCGCTCGCATTGTTAGACATCCTTGTCGTGTGTCCTGCGCGCTGCAACAGCCGAACCACGTCAGCCGAACAACTCGACCTCGCCCTCGACCTTGACGCCGGCGAGGCGATGCTGGTAATCGGCCTCGCGTTCCGCGATCGTATTGTTGCGCGTCGCCCACAGCCGCTTCATCAGCACCTTGCCGGTCTGCGCGAAGTAATACACCTTGCGCGGGCAGGTGTCCTCCAGGCTGCTCGCGATGATCGG
>JAOUFA010000284.1 GCA_029858545.1 Betaproteobacteria bacterium | reverse complement strand
TCGGAAGCTTGGCCGCGGCGAGGGCAAATGCCTGTCGCGCCAGCTTTTCCTCGACCCCGTCCATCTCGTAGAGAACCTTACCGGGCTGAATCTCCGCGACGAAGTATTCCGGATTGCCCTTGCCGTTGCCCATGCGGACTTCGGCCGGCTTCTGCGATATGGGTTTGTCCGGAAAAATGCGGATCCATACCCGGCCACCGCGCTTGATATGGCGCGACAAGGCACGCCGCGCCGCCTCGATCTGGCGCGCGGTGAGGCGGCCACGGCCGACCGCCTTCAGGCCGAACTCGCCGAAGGAAACACGATTGCCGCGCGTCGCGACGCCGGTATTGCGGCCCTTCTGCTGCTTGCGAAACTTGGTGCGTGCTGGCTGAAGCATTCGGGCTTACTCCTTGTCTGCGCCGCCGCCCGCAGGACCCTCTTCGGGCGCCTTGCGGGTGCGTTTCACGGTCGTCCTGGGCTTGGCCTCGCCAGTTGCCCCGTCGGCCTTCTTCGCGGCAGGACGACGCGCCGCGGGTTTTTTCGCGGCATCGGTTTCGACGACCGCGGGCGTATCGCCCGCGGGCTTATCCTTGGCGGGCACCCTTCGCCCCACTCCTGCCTTGGGCGCAGGCTTCTTCGCACGCTTTGTCTGCGCGGGTTCGTCCGCCGCCGGCATCGCGGCACCCGCTCCGGGCAATGCGCCCGCGAGCGCCTCGCCTTTGGGCAGAACCTCTCCCTTGTAGACCCACACTTTGATGCCGATCACACCGTAGTTGGTCTTGGCCTCGCTGACCCCGTAGTCGATGTCCGCGCGCAGCGTATGCAGCGGCACGCGACCTTCGCGATACCACTCGGTGCGCGCGATCTCGATACCATTCAAGCGGCCCGCGCTCATGATCTTTATCCCCTGCGCACCCAGACGCATCGCATTTTGTATCGCGCGCTTCATCGCGCGCCGAAACATGATGCGCTTTTCCAGCTGTTGCGCGATCGAATCGGAAATTAACTGCGCATCGATCTCCGGCTTCCTGATTTCCTCGATGCTCACGTGCACCTGCTGCACGCCCATGATGCGCCGCAACTCCGTCTTGAGCGATTCGATTTCTTCGCCCTTCTTGCCGATCACCACGCCCGGACGAGCCGAGAAGATCGTGATCCGCGCGTCTTTCGCCGGACGCTCGATCAGCACCCGGCCGACCGACGCGTGCGCGAGCTTGCCCTTGAGGTAGGCGCGTACCCTGATGTCCTCGGCGAGCATCGGCGCGAAATCCCGCTTGTTTGCGTACCAGCGCGAGCCCCAATTGCGGTTAACCGCGAGTCGGAAGCCAATCGGATGTATTTTCTGTCCCATGTGTTTGCCTTTTCGGACGTTGCGCAGCGTGGCGCAGGTCGTCAGTCTCCTACCGTGAGATAGATGTGACAGGTGTGCTTCAGCACGCGATTGCCGCGTCCCTTGGCACGCGCCTGGAAGCGCTTCTGGAACATTCCGCGTTCGACGAACACGGTGCGCACCTTCAGCGCGTCGATGTCCGCGCCGTCGTTGTGTTCCGCGTTGGCGATTGCCGATTCGAGAAGCTTCTTGATCAGCCCGGCGGCTTTCTTCGGCGTAAACGAGAGAATATTGATCGCCTGATCCACCGGCTTGCCACGGATCATGTCGGCCACCAGCCGCCCCTTTTGCGCCGAGAGCCGCGCACCGCGCAATACAGCCCGAGTCTCCATTTATCCGCTCCTTACTTCTTCGGCGCGGGAGTCCCGCCGCCCGCTGGCGCCGAGGTCTTCCTGTCGGCAGAGTGGCCCTTGAAGTTGCGCGTCATCGAGAATTCGCCGAGCTTGTGCCCGACCATGTTCTCGGTGATGTACACCGGGATGTGCTGCTTGCCGTTGTGCACCGCCATCGTCAGGCCGATGAAATCCGGCAGTACGGTCGAGCGGCGCGACCACGTTTTGATCGGACGCTTGTCGTTCGCGTTGCGCGCGGCAAGCACTTTTTGGATCAGATGGTGGTCCACGAAGGGACCTTTTTTAATTGAGCGAGCCATGGTTCAGCCTCGAAGTTTAAGCGCGCCGGCGGTCGCGAACGATCATGTTCTGCGTCCGCTTGTTGCGCCGTGTCTTGTAGCCCTTGGATTGCACGCCCCACGGAGATACCGGGGGTTGCGCCGAAGCGGTACGGCCCTCGCCGCCTCCGTGCGGGTGGTCGATCGGATTCATCACCACGCCGCGAACAGTCGGACGCACGCCGCGCCAGCGCTTGCGGCCCGCCTTGCCGATCGACTCCAGATTATGCTCTTCATTGCCAACTTCGCCGATGGTCGCGCGGCAATCGACGTGCACCTTGCGGATCTCGCCCGAGCGCAAACGCAGCTGCGCGTACGAACCCTCGCGCGCCAGCAATTGGGCGCTCGCGCCCGCCGAGCGCGCGATCTGCGCGCCCTTGCCGGGAAGCATTTCGATGCAGTGCACGGTGCTGCCGACCGGAATACTGCGCAGCGGCATTGCATTGCCCGACTTGATCGGCGCTTCCACGCCCGATTGGATCTGCGCTCCAACCGCGACGCCCTTCGGCGCGAGCATGTAGCGACGCTCGCCATCGGCGTACAGCAGCAGCGCGAGGTGCGCGCTGCGGTTCGGATCGTATTCGAGCCGCTCGACACGAGCCACGACGCCGTCCTTGTTGCGGCGGAAATCGACCAAACGGTAATGCTGCTTGTGTCCCCCGCCCTTGTGCCGGACCGTGATGCGGCCATTGTTGTTGCGTCCGTTGGTGGTCACCGTCTGCTTGACCAGCAGCGGAGCGTACGGCGCGCCCTTGTGGAGATCGGGATTGACGACCTTGACCAGGGCGCGGCGACCGGGTGACGTGGGTTTGACTTTTACGAGTGCCATAGGGTTATCGCTTTTTCAGACGTTTTGCATTGCTGCGCACGCTGTTTGCGCGCCGCGATGCGTCGTGGTTCGTCATTCCGTCGCCGCGAAGTTGATTTCCTGGCCCTGAGCGAGGCGCACATAGGCCTTCTTCCAGTTGCGCCGGCGTCCAATCATTCGTCCGAAACGACGCTCCTTGCCCTTCACGTTCAGTATCTGCACGGACTGGACTTTGGTCTTGAACAGCAGTTCGACCGCTGCCTTGATCTCGGGCTTGGTCGCGCCCTCGGCAACGCGGAACGCGTACTGGCGGTTCTTGTCGGCAAGCATAGTGCTCTTCTCCGACACCACCGGCGCGAGCACCACATTCATGAGCTGCGTGGGTGCGAATCTTGTCGCCGCCGTCATGTCAGGATCTCCTCGAGCTTGGCCATCGCGGCGCGTGTCAGCAGGATATTCGGGAAATGCACCAGCGAAACAGGATCCGCATGGCGCGCCGCGAGTACCGAGACATTCGGCAAATTGCGCGACGACAGCAACAGGTTTTCATCCACTTCATCGGTGATGAGCAGCAGCCTGTCAAAGCCCATCGACTTCACCTTGCTAGCGAGCAGCTTCGTCTTGGGCGCTTCAAGCTTAAACTCATCCACCACCGCAAGGCGTTTCTCGCGCACCAACTGCGACAGGATCGATGCCATTCCCGCGCGAAACATCTTGCGGTTGACCTTGTGCGAAAAATTCTCGTCAGGACTCGACGCGAAGATCTTGCCACCGCCACGCCACAGCGGACTGGAGGCCATCCCCGCGCGCGCCCGGCCTGTACCCTTCTGCCGCCACGGCTTGCGGGTCGACTTGGCAATCTCGCTCCGTTCCTTTTGCTTGCGTGTTCCCATGCGCGCGTTCGCCTGGTAGGCAACCACGATCTGGTGAACCAACGATTCGTTGTAGTCTCGCGCGAAAATCGCATCGGGTGCGCTGACGGTACCCGCCGCGCCCTTGTCATTGATCAGATTCAGTTCCATGGCGCGCCCTTATGCCTTCGCCGCGGGGGACTTCACCGCAGGCCGCACAATCACGTCGCGTCCGCTCGATCCGGGGACCGCGCCCCTGACGAGCAACAACTGTCGCTCGGCATCGATGCGCACGACCTTGAGATTCTGCACGCTGCAATTCACGTCGCCGAGATGACCCGCCATACGCTTGCCCGGGAACACGCGGCCCGGATCCTGGTTCTGTCCCGTCGAGCCAGGCTTGTTATGCGAGACCGAATTGCCGTGGGTAGCGCGGTTCGACGAGAAGTTGTGACGCTTGATCACACCCGCGAAACCCTTGCCCTTGCTCACGCCGGCGACATCCACCATTTGACCGACCTTGAAGATCTCGACGCCGATCCGCTCACCCACTTTCATGCTCGCGAGATCCTCGGCCTTGGCGCGAAACTCCTTCATCGTATGCCCCGCTTCGACGCCCGCCTTCGCGAGGTGGCCCGAGATCGGTTTGCTCACGCGGCTCGCGCGACGCTTGCCGAAAGCGACCTGGACGGCCGAATAGCCATCGCGCGTCGCGGTCTTGATTTGCGTGATCCGATTGTCGGAGACGTCAAGCACCGTCACCGGCAGCGAGTCGCCGTCGTCGGTGAAGATGCGCGTCATGCCGACCTTGCGGCCGACAAGTCCAATAGTCATTTTATTGACCTCTCTTTCGTAAAACGGGCCGGGGAGACTGAGTCCCCTCTCAACCCGGAGGCGCCGGCTGCAATTGGCCGGCAATCATTTACTCAAACAACGTACTGCCTGAAATACGGTTCAACCAATCTACGGCTTGAAACACCCTTGCTCAGCGAACCTTGATCTCCACATCCACCCCTGCGGGCAGATCCAGCTTCATCAGCGCGTCGACGGTCTTGTCGGTCGGATCGATGATGTCCATAAGTCTTAGATGAGTGCGGATTTCGAGCTGGTCGCGCGAAGTCTTGTCGATGTGCGGCGATCGCAACAGGTCGAAACGCTGCATGCGTGTCGGCAGTGGAACCGGTCCACGTACGACAGCGCCGGTACGCTTGGCAGTGTCCACGATCTCGAGCGCCGACTGATCGATCAAACGATAATCGAACGCCTTGAGGCGAATGCGAATGCGTTGGCTTTCCATGGTTTACTCGACCACCTTGGCCACGACGCCTGCACCGACGGTTCGTCCGCCCTCGCGGATCGCGAAGCGCAGCCCCTGCTCCATGGCGATCGGCGCAATCAACGTCACCACCATCTTGACGTTGTCCCCG
>JAOUFA010000283.1 GCA_029858545.1 Betaproteobacteria bacterium | reverse complement strand
GCGTTCGAGAAATTTTCCCTGCGCCGCACGGCGCGAATCCGCCACCACCATGCTGTAAAAAGGCCGCTTGCTCGCGCCACCGCGCGCCAGACGAATCACTACCATCGGATACCCCGCAAACCTGCGAAAAGGCGCGGATTATAAGGGAATTTCCGGGCCTTTGGAAAACTTTCGAGCCGCCCGCGGAAGGCTCGCCCGACGGGGGCTAGCGCATCCCGGGAAGGGAACCCTTCATGCGCTGCATCATGCGCATCATGTTCCCCCCCTTCATCGCCTTCATCATCTTTTGCATCTCTTCGAACTGCTTGAGCAGCCGATTGACCTCCTGCACCGCCACCCCGGAACCCGCAGCGATTCGGCGCTTGCGCGAGGCCTTGATGAGTTCGGGTCGCGAGCGTTCCTCGCGTGTCATTGAGTTGATGATCCCCTCGATACGCCGCATCGGCTTGTCGTCCTGGAGCCGCGCGGCGTCGATTTGTCCGGTGAGTTGCGCAGGCAGTTTGTCTATCAGCGAGGCAAGCCCCCCCATCTTGTTCATTTGCGCGATCTGCTGCTTGAAATCCTCGAGATCGAAACCCTTACCCTTCTTGATCTTGTCCGCAACGCGCTTCGCCTGCTCAAGATCGACTTGCTTGTGCGCCTCTTCGACGAGCGACAGGATGTCGCCCATACCGAGAATGCGCGAAGCCATACGCTCGGGGTGAAACGACTCCAGGCCGCCAAGTTTCTCGCCCACACCAGCGAACTTGATCGGCTTACCGGTCACATGGCGCACCGAAAGCGCCGCGCCACCGCGCGCATCACCGTCGAGCTTGGTGAGAATGACGCCGGTGAGCGGCAGGCGTTCGGCAAAGATCTTCGATACATTCACCGCGTCCTGGCCCTGCATCGCATCCACCGTGAACAGCGTTTCGATCGGATTGAGCAGTGCGTGCAGTTCGGCGATCTCGCGCATCATCGGCTCGTCGATCGCAAGGCGACCGGCGGTGTCGACCAGCAGTACGTCGTAGTAGCGGGTTCTCGCATGCTCGAGCGCGCGACGCGCGATGTCGACGGGCGGCTCACCCACCACGGAAGGAAAGAAATCCGCGCCGGCCTGCGCCGCGACGGTCTTCAACTGCTCGATCGCCGCCGGACGATACACGTCGCAGGAAACCGTGAGCACCTTTCTTTTCTCGCCGACGAGCAGCATCGCGAGCTTGCCGGTCGAAGTGGTCTTGCCCGATCCCTGCAAACCGGCCATCAGAATCACCGCCGGCGGCTGCGTCGCAAGATCGAGCCCGACGTTCGCCTCGCCCATCAGGCGCGTGAGTTCCCGGTGCACCACGCCGATGAATGCCTGGCCCGGGGTGAGGCTGCCGATCACCTCCGCACCGAGCGCCTTTTCCTTCACTGCGGAGATGAAGTCCTTCACCACCGCCAGCGCGCAGTCGGCCTCGAGCAGCGCGACCCGCACTTCCCGCAGCGCATCCTGAATATTGCCCTCGGTGAGGCGCGCCTCGCCGCGTATCGTCTTGACGATGCGTCCGAGCCGTCCGGTCAGATTATCGAGCATCTTGCGGCAGTCAGCGTTTTGGCGGGGGGCGGTGATAAACTTTCGAGATGTCTGGCATTTTACTCTACGGCGGGTGGTTTCAAGGTTTGGCGAGCGCCGCGTACGCAGCGCTCGCGGCCTATTTCTGGCGCACGCGGTGGCACGCCGTTGCCGCGCATTCCGGCGAAGACCCGCCGGCGTATATGCGCGGCTGGGAACGCGCGGCGCTGCTCGTGCCGCTCGTGCTGCACGGCACTCTGCTGTGGCGAGAGCTGTTTGCCGCTACCGAACTGCACTTTGGTTTTGCCTACGCTTTGTCGGCGATGCTCTGGATCGGCGTACTGATTTACTGGATCGAGAGCCTGTTCCTCAGGCTGGCGGGTTTCGAGCCGCTTCTGCTGCCGATCGCCGCGGCGGCGGTGCCGCTACCGTCCTTCTTTCCGGGCCATGCCTCTTTGTATGCCGCATCGACCGGATTTCGACTGCATCTTGCCCTCGCGATGCTCGCCTACAGCTTGTTCACCATCGCGATGCTGCACGCGCTACTGATGACACTGATCGAGCGTCGACTGCACCGCCTGCGCGAAACTTCCCCCGAACAGCGTGCACCGCTTGCCGGTCCGCTCGCGCACCTGCCACCGTTGCTGACGCTCGAGCGTCTCCTGTTTCGCATCATCGGGGTGGCATTCGTACTGCTGACGCTGACTCTGGCCACCGGCATTGGTTATTCCGAATCGATCTTCGGGCGCCCGCTCAAGTTCGATCACAAGACAGTGTTCGCAATCGCGTCTTGGCTGACTTTTGCGCTGCTGCTCGGCGGGCGGGTCCTGCGCGGCTGGCGTGGCCGCACCGCGCTGCGCTGGACGCTCGCCGGCTTCGTGATGCTGTTGCTCACGTATGTCGGCAGTCGATTCGTGCTCGAAGTCCTCCTTGGCAGGGCGTGAAACGCGAATGGCCGGCCGACAACGCTCAATCGCAGATGGATGACATCCCGCTTTCGGCGGAATGGGTGGCGCTCGGTTTATTGCTGGTCGTCTCGGCGTTCTTCTCGATTGCCGAAACGAGCATGATGGCGCTCAACCGCTACCGCCTGCACCATCTGGTGAAGCAGGGCCATGGCGGTGCGGCGCGCGCCGCGGCGCTGCTCAGGCGCCCCGATCGGCTGCTCGGCGCGATTCTCATCGGAAACAACCTAATCAATGCCGCCGCGGTGACACTCGCCAGCCTCATCGCAGTACGACTTTTTGGAGAAGGGAGATTCGCTTACGCGACTAGCACGCTCGCGATTTCCTTCCTGCTGATCGTCTTTTCGGAGATTACCCCCAAGGTGTTCGGCGCCACCTACCCCGAGCGCATCGCACTGCCGCTCGCCTACGTGCTCGTGCCGCTGCTATGGATCTTGCGGCCGGCCGAATGGCTGGTCAACCTGTTCGCGCGGCCGATGCTGCGACTCGCGGGAGTGCGGCCGGGTCAGGATAGCGCCGCCCCGCAACTCAGCGCGGAGGAAATCCGCACATTGGTGCTGGAGTCGTCGACTTTCATGCCGAAGAAGCACACCTCGATTCTGCTCAACCTCTTCGATTTGGGCCATATCACGGTGCGCGACATCATGCTCCCGCGCGCGCGCATCGAGTCGATCCGGCTCGACGACGACATTGAAACCATCATGCGGCAACTGGCGACCAGCTACCACATGCGGCTGCCGGTATTTCGCGATGCACAGGGCGAGGTAGTCGGGGTCTTGCACCTGCGAAAGGTCCTCGGCCTGGTGCATGGCGGAGGTCTCGACCGGCAATCGATAGAGGAGTTGCTTGCCGAACCCTACTTCGTACCCAGTTCGACGCCGGTTCTGACGCAACTGCAGTACTTCGAGGAGAAGCGCGAGCGCATTGCGCTGGTGGTGGACGAATACGGCGAGTTGATGGGCTTGGTGACGCTGGAAGACATCATCGAAGAAATCATCGGTAAGTTCGCTACCTCGCTGCCGTCGGCCGGGCCGAGCCTGGCCTGGGACGAGCAGGGAACAGTCCTCCTGGACGGCGCGGTGGCGGTGCGCGAAGTCAACCGCGCGCTCGATCTCAGCCTTCCGACCGAGGGCCCCAGGACGCTCAACGGACTGATCCTGGAACACTTGCAGGATATTCCCGAAGCCGACGTCTCGATTCGCATCGAGGGAGTGGCGATGGAGATCGTCCAGACTCAGGGGCGCACCATTCGCGGTGTTCGCATCTTCCGGCCGGCCCCACCGCCCGAGGGTGATAGCGGCACATCGTGAGCGATTGTTATAAGCAGATTAAATATAGTCCAATCAATGGATTAGACGCCCTTTCTCGTGCTTTACAAAAGTTGCGGCGCAAGGCATGATCGATTCACAATGCCACGCGTGGACTGACTGGGCGGCGCGGTATTCGGTTGCGGCCAGGCCGAAACGAAGTTTGAGGAAGGGCACGGCTACTTTGGCCTCGGCGTGAACCCAATCACTCTCCGGCGATCCGTACGCGCGCTATGCTGGCGCACTCACCTCGGCCTCGCGCGGCGTAGTGCGGGCTGAACCAGGAATCTCGACGGAGCACGGCATGGCAACAGCAGCGGCAGCGAAGGGCCCGAAGGAATTCACCTTCTCCTGGGAGGGCAAGGACCGCGCCGGGAAAGTGGTGCGCGGGGAATTGCGCGCCACGGGCGTGGCGGCGGTCAATGCCACGCTGCGGCGCCAGGGCATCCTGGTACAGAAAGTCAAGAAACAGGCCGTGCGCGGCGGAGGCAGCGTCGCGGAAAAGGACATCTCCCTGTTCACGCGCCAGCTGGCCACCATGATGAAAGCCGGCGTCCCGCTGCTGCAATCCTTCGACATCGTCAGCAAGGGTGCGTCCAACCCCGCGGTCGCCAGACTGCTCATCACGATCAAGACCGACGTCGAAACCGGCTCGGCGCTCGCGCAGGCCTTCCGCAAGCACCCCCTTCATTTCGACGCCCTGTACTGCAACCTCGTGCAGGCCGGCGAACAGGCGGGTATTCTGGAAACCCTGCTCGACCGTCTCGCGACGTATCAGGAAAAGATCATCGCGATCAAGTCGAAAATCAAGTCGGCGCTGTTCTACCCCATCGCGATCGTCGCGGTCGCGCTCATTATCACTGCGGTGATCATGATCTTTGTGATTCCTGCGTTCAAGAGCGTGTTCGCGAGCTTCGGCGCCGATCTCCCGGCGCCAACGCTCGTCGTGATGGCGATTTCGGACTGGTTTGTCGCCAACTGGTTCATCATCTTTCCGGCGATCGGCGCGGCGATTTACGCCTTCTTCTGGTTCTGGAAACGCTCGGTCCCGATGCAGATGTTCATGGACCGGCTGATCCTCAAGGTCCCGGTGTTCGGCAGCCTGGTGCGAAAATCGACCATTGCACGCTGGACACGGACGCTCGCGACGATGTTCTCCGCCGGCGTTCCGCTCGTCGAAGCGCTCGATTCGGTCGCCGGCGCGGCGGGAAACTATGTCTATCTGCTGGCCACCAAACGTATCCAAGGCGAGGTGTCGACCGGTACGTCGCTCACCGTGTCGATGCAGAATTCGAACGTCTTTCCGCCGATGGTGATACAGATGTGCTC
>JAOUFA010000282.1 GCA_029858545.1 Betaproteobacteria bacterium | reverse complement strand
CCGATTCCCTACAGCCCGCCGCTCGAGGCAGAACTGACAGTGACCGCGGAGAAGATCGCGGCCGGAGTATTGCGTGTGCTCGTCAATCGCTCAGGCTGAACTCGTAGCGCAGCGTATCGCGGGCGCGCCCTTCGGAGGAAAAGGCGCGCTCGGCGAAGCGCACGCGGCCATCGTGGCCGACGATGAGCACCGTCGAGCAGCGCGTACCGTAGGAGGACGACACGATGCGTAGCGGCGAGAGCGCGCGTTCGCGCTCGAGTCCTACACCGGTGTCGGGCAGATCGGCATCGTCGGCGACGTCGGTGCGGGCCAGCAGTTCGAACAGGCTTTCGAGCGCAGGGTTTCCTCGCAACGCCTCGCGCAATCCCTGCTTGCCGCGCTCCACCTTGGGCCAGTCGGTATCGAGCAGGTGGTTCGACAGACCGTAGATCCCGGCCGCAAGCCGTCTTGCGCCGTTGCCGCGGTTCGAACTCCACCACAGTTCGGAACGATCCGCGGCGAGCAGGTTGAATCCCCGATACGCATCGCGCTCCGTCTGCAATGCGGAGACGTAGGCGGCCGCGCTGGCGTCACCCTCGAGATAGCGGCTCGCCAGTTTTCCGCGCGACTGCGCAGGCTGCACGGCATCGCGCGGGTCGCGATAATTGGTGATCGCGGCGAATTTGCCCTGGCGCGTGACGCCGAGCCAGGTTCCCATCGCTTCCAGGTCGCGGCCGGCGAGGATCGACGGGCGGTCGGCCCAAAAGCCGGCCGGCTCGCTCGGACGCGAGTGAAATTCATCGCGATTCGCCGCGACCAGCAGCGCATGGTCGGGATGCGCCTGCCAGGCTATCAGGATCAGGCACATTGCGTCGTCACGGCTGGGGCGTTACACGGCATAGGGCAGAGGGAGGATTTCCAGCGGTATCCCTCCCGGCGCCGCGCGCAGCGGCGCGCCGCCGTCGAGGGTCGCAATTTGCGCCACCAACAGCAACTCGCTGCCCTCGGGCGCGGCTGCGACGTTCACGACGCTCGCGCTTGGCTGCCCCGGAAGATCGTCGCTGTAGAGGTCCTGGCCAGGGCGAACTTCGACCCCCGCCGGAGCGCGTGCGCGCGCCATGCGACGCTTGATCTGTCCGCGGTACTGCGCGCGTGCGACGATTTCCTGACCGGGATAGCAACCCTTGCGGAAATCGATCCCGCCAATCGCCTGCAGGTTGATCATCTGGGGTACGAATTGCTCCTGCGTCGCGAGCGTGATCAACGGCCGGCCGGCGCGAATTTCCCGCAAGGTCCAATCCTGCGCGCAAGCGTTCACCGGGGTATCGATCGCCGCCGAGCCGGCCGGCAGAACGAGAAGGTATTGATCGGACGCGAAGCGCACGGCGAGACGTCCGTCGGCGCTCACGGCGGACAAGTCAGCGGCCTGCGGAGCCAGTCCCAGCGCGGCAAGCCGAGGCGCGCAGTCGCTGCCCCACAGGCCGACGACACGAAGCTGCTCGCTCGCATCGACGATCTTCACTTTCGATCGGAGCACGAACATCGACAGGCGCTTGGCGCTGGGCGCGGCGAGTTCGCGTGCCAGAAGCAGCAGGAACCGCGCGTCGTCGGTGACGACGAGGAAGGTGGCGAGCAGTCTGCCCTTTGCCGAGCACCAGCCGGCCTGGCGCGCTTGGTTCGCCGCGAGATGAGTCACATCGTTGGTGAGTTGCGCGTGCAAAAAGGCGCGCGCGTCCTCGCCCTCGACGACGAGGACGCCGTATTGGGAGAGCGCCGCCTGGGCGCATAGGTTGCCGTGAAAAGCGTCGGGAACCGGCGAGGAGGAAGGCACGGATTGCATGGGGGAAATCCAGCGTAAAATCCGTTCCCATTCTACCTCTCCGATTCAGCCCGCCAGGGCTCCGACCTAGGTGTTTTTTCTGATCAAGAGATTGTTGTTCGTCGCGCTGTCTGTATTGGTCGCCGGCGCGGGCTATGTCGCCTGGTATCTGCTCCGACCGGTTTCGGTCGGTAGTCTGCCCGTCGAATTCGAACTGGTGGCCGGCACACGCCTGCGATCGGCGATCGCGACGATGGAGCGCGCGGGCATTGATGCCGGCGGTCTGCGCTTCGAGTTGCTCGCACGTGCGATCGGGCACGCGCCGAAGATCAAGGCCGGAAGCTACGAATTGAGCCGGGCTCCGACGCCGCTGCAATTGCTGCGCCGCCTGACCCAGGGAGATGTCACCCAGGCAGAATTGACCCTGATCGAGGGATGGCATATCCGTCAATTGCGCGCCGCGCTCGATCGCCATCCCTTCCTGCGACACGATACCGCCGGAATGGACGATGCCGCGCTGCTCGCCCGGGTCGGCGCACGGCAGGGACATCCGGAAGGTCTGTTTCTCCCCGACACCTACCTGTTCGCGAAAGGATCGAGCGATCTCGCGGTACTGCGGCGCGCCTATCGCGCGATGATGCGGCATCTGGACGACGAGTGGCAAAAGCGCGATCCGGATGTGCCGTATCGCGACTCGTACGAGGCATTGATCATGGCATCGATCGTCGAGAAGGAAACCGGCCGGGCAGGGGAGCGGGATTTGATTGCCGGTGCGCTCACCAACCGGCTGCGCATCGGCATGCGCCTGCAGGTCGATCCGACGGTGATCTACGGCCTCGGCGAGAATTTCGACGGAAATTTGAGGAAGGTTCATCTGCTCGCCGATGGACCCTACAATTCGTACACCCGCGCGGGGCTGCCGCCGACGCCGATCGCGTTGGCGGGTCTGGAGTCGCTGCGCGCGGCGCTGCATCCGGCGAAGACCGATGCCCTGTACTATGTCGCGCGTGGCGATGGTTCGAGCCAGTTCTCCAGAACTCTTTCCGAGCACAACCGCGCGGTGATCAAATATCAACTCTCGGGCCGGCGTAACAACAAGTAGCGAACGGGAGGAACGCATGCCCCAGCGCGGCAGGTTGATCACCCTGGAAGGCGTCGATGGCGCCGGCAAGTCGACTCACCTGGATTCGATACGCGAGCGCCTGCACGCCCGGGGACACCGGGTCATCGTCACGCGCGAGCCGGGAGGCACCGAACTCGCGGAAAAGCTCCGCGCGCTGGTGCTGAGTCAGCCGATGGATGCATTGTCCGAGACGCTGCTGATGTTCGCCGCGCGCGCGGATCACGTGCAGCGAGTCATTGCGCCGGCGATTGCCGCGGGGGCATGGGTGTTGTGCGATCGCTTCACCGACGCGACGCTTGCCTACCAGGGAGCGGGCAAGGGCGTTGCGCAGGATCTGATCGAGCGTCTCGCCGAGGCGGTGCACCCCGGCCTGCAGCCCGATCGGACATTTCTGTTCGACTGTTCGTATGAAGTCTCGAAACAGCGCCTGGGCGCGGCGGGAAAACAGCTCGATCGATTCGAGCGCGAGGACCGCGAATTCTTCGAGCGCGTTCGCAAGGGCTATCTCGTGCAGGCGGTGAAACAACCGCAGCGCTTCACGGTGGTCGATGCCTCGCGCGAACTGGCCGAGATCCGGCAATTTCTGGCGGTCGACATAGACCGGCTCTGAGTCGCATGTATCCCTGGAACCGCGCTACCTGGCAGGCTTTGATCGACAAGCTCGAACGTCTGCCGCAGGCTCTCCTGCTGCACGGCAGGCCCGGCATCGGCAAATTCGCCGTCGCGGAACGCTACGCCCAGTTTCTGCTGTGCGAGGGCGAACCGGGGAGCGAGGGCCCCTGCGGGACCTGCGCGGGCTGCCGGTGGTTCGCGATCGGCAATCATCCCGACTACCGGCGCATCGAACCCGAGTCGCTTGCTCCGCTGCCGGAGGCCGATGAAGAGCGCAAGAGCGCGAAGGCGACCAAGCCGAGCACCGAGATCAAGGTCGATCAGGTGCGCGAACTGGCGGATTTTCTCAACATCGGTTCGCATCGCGGCCGTCGGCGCATCGTGATCGTCAGGCCTGCCGAAGATATGAACGCGAATGCGGCGAATGCGCTGCTGAAGGCGCTCGAGGAACCTCCCGCCGCGGCGATGTTCATCCTCGTTTCGCACCGGCCGCAACGGTTGCTGGCAACGATACGCAGCCGTTGCGTCGCGCTGCCGGTGGGTGTGCCGGAAGGCCCGCCGGCGCGGCAGTGGCTCGCGGCGCAGGGCGTCGCCGATGCCGAGCGCTGGCTGGCGTTTTGCGGCGGCGCGCCGCTAAGCGCGCTGGAATACGCGCAGGGCGCGGGCGGCAGCTTGATTCTGGAGATGTTGCGCGCGCTTCATGACGGCGATCGCGAGGCGTTGCTGGGGCTGGTCCGCGATCGCGAGACGCTCGAAGTGTTCGCTGAAGTGCTGCAGAAATACGCGCTGGACAAGTCGCTCGCTGCGCTGGGGACGCAACCGTTGTTCGCAGCTTTGCTGACCGAGACCGCCAAGATCGGGCAGGTGCGCGGGGCCGCGATCGATTGGCTGCGCTTCGCGCGCCGCATGGGCAGGGATCGCGCGCTCGCGCGTCACCCGCTCAATCCGAAATTGTTCGCCGGAGAAATGCTCGCGCGACTTCCGGAGAAGGCGTAGCGCGGGGTGTCGGACTCAAGCGCGCGGCACGGGCTGAAGCGGCTGCGCGCGCGGGGCGATGCGCGCCTCGTAGCCGACGGCATCGAGCCAGCGCGGCGAGAAATGGCGCAGCTCGAAGAACCAAGAATGATCGAGCACGGGTTTGTAGACGCGGAAGGTCTTCATGATGGAAAGCGTCGCCGCCGAATCTAGCGGACTCATGTACGACTCATCACCGTCGAGGAACGCCGGACTTTCCAGCCAGATCTGGCGTTGCTCGGCGTTCAGGATGAAGCATCCCGCCGAGGGGTAGCTGCTGCGCTCGAACTGCAATGCTTCGCCGCAAAACGGCATCGAGAGCAGCGGCTCTTCGGAGATGTCCTGGTAGGCGGCGGTCGCCGCCGGGTCGATGCGGTAATCGCAATACAGTTTGTGCACCGGCTCGGAGAGCGCGAGTTCGTAGCGCTGCGGCTGCAGCAGCGCCATGGCGTCGAAGGCGCGATCGAAAAGCACGCGTTTGCGAAACAGCATGGGATCCGAACAGACGATGTCGTCTTCCAGGTAGACGTAGAAATCATAGCCGTCGCCGGCGTCCTGAATCAGCCGGTGGCACTCGAAGCCCAGACGCAAGG
>JAOUFA010000281.1 GCA_029858545.1 Betaproteobacteria bacterium | reverse complement strand
CACCGCGGCGCGATAGATGTGCATTTTCTCTGCGCCGAGCTCGGCCGCGTCCTCGATCCCGAGGACGTGGTGGTCAACGAGGCGATCCGCAACACGCCCGCGGTGCTGGCGCAGATTCCGCGCAACCGCCCGCTCAGCCTCATCGGACGCTCGGGAGGCGGTGGACTCGGTTGGTCGGGCGGCACCGCGCTCGGCGTCAAACTCGCGCGCCCCAGGGCCACCGTGGTGCAGATTTGCGGCGACGGCAGTTTCTATCTGGGCGCGCCCGAGGCGGTGCTCGCGACCGCGCGACAGTACGCCTTGCCGATCCTCACCGTGGTTCTCGACAACGCGGGTTGGGCGGCGGTGAAGGACGCGACGCTCGCCGTGTACCCTGAAGGCCGTGCCAGGACAAGCGACGAGTTCCAGGCAAGGCTCGCACCGGACATGGATTTCGCAAAGCTCGCCGAATCCGCCGCGGCCTACGGCGAGCGGGTCAGCGAACCCGATGCGCTGCGCGGCGCGCTCGAGCGCTGCCTTGCCGCGGTACGCGCGGGACGCTCGGCGGTACTGCACGCCCAGGTCACCCCGCTCTAGCGCGGCGCCGCATGAATCTTGATATCGATCAAAAGCCGCGCGTCGATCGACCTCAGAATACAGGCGTCATGTCCTGGCCTCCTCCCGCGTCCTCTTCCATCGGACACCGCGCAACCCTCAGCGGATGGCGGTGGTGGCTGCTCGCCATGGCCGCGGTGTCGCTGTCGGTCGTGCGGCCGGTCTGTCTCGCGCAGGAAGCGCTGCCCGCGCTGCCGGTGCAGGTTGCTGCGCCGTCGGTTCACGCGCACGGGGCACACGCGGTCGAGTCCGCGACGCGACATGCCGAGTCCGGGTGTTGCGAATCGCTGCATGCGGCGGTACTCGCGCAAAGTATCGAGACCGCAACGAGCATCGCCATTTTCAACGAAGTGGCAGAGCCCTTCTTTGCGGCTCCGGTGCTGCGGTCGTTGGCGCAGTCCCGCGCAGCGGGCTCGCGTTCGGCACCCGGTGCGCTGGTACAGGTCGGTTCCTACTACGTCCGCTCGGCGCGAATTCTGCGCTAAGCCGATTCCGCCCGCGCGCAAGCGCAGAATTGCCGGTCGCGACTCGATTGCAGCAGGAGCGCAAGCCGAGCACGCCATCCCTTCATCACTGACGCGTAGCCCGTGAGGCCGCCTCGATGCGGCTGCGGGGGACTGCGCAAACTCAAGGAGAGTTGATCATGAAATCGAACCGCAAGCGGATAGTCGCCGCGGCGCTGTTGGCCGTGCTATCCGCCCCAGTCTGGGCGCAACCGAGTCCCATGGGGCCAGGCTGTGGAATGGAGCCGGGGATGATGGGCGGCCACGGCATGGGCCCCGGGATGATGGGTGGCCACGGCATGGGCCCCGGGATGATGGGCGGCTATGGCATGGGAGCGGGAACGGGCTGGGGCTTCGCAGCGCTCGACCTGACCGAGACCCAGCGCGCGAAGATCACCGAGATCCGGCGCGAGACCGCGGCCAAGCATTGGACGCTGATGGGCACGGTGCATGAACAGCAGTTCCGCCTGAACCAATTGGAAGAGTCCGGAAAATTCGACGACGCTGCGGCACGCAAGGCCTATGAATCGATGGCGGAGGCCCGCAAGCAGATGTTCGAGACCCGGCTCGAGGCGCGCCGGCGCATCGACGCGGTGCTCACGCCCGAACAGCGCGAACAGCTGCGACGCGGCGGGCGCGGCACCGGGCAAAGCCGCTAACATCCTCGCCGGAGACGAACGATGGCGAACTTGCGTGGCACGGCTGGCGATATCCCCGAAACACTCCGCGCTGACGGAACCGGCGCGGAAGCGCGGCCGCGCCGTGGCGTCGTACCCTTTCTGTGGCCGCTTGCGATTTTCACGGTGCTCGCCGTCTTTCTCGGCATCGGCCTGACGATGAATCCGCGCGAGATTCCCTCGCCGCTGCTCGGCAAGCCGGTTCCGAATTTTGAACTCCCGCCGGTCAAGGGCCGCTCCCTCGGGCTCACGAGCGACGCATTGCGCGGCGAGGTATCCGTGGTCAACGTGTTCGCATCCTGGTGCACCGCCTGCCGCGACGAACATCCTCTCTGGATGGGACTCGCGCGGCAGCGGGTGCTGCCCATTCACGGGCTCAACTACAAGGATCCCCCCGACGACGCGGCCCGCTGGCTCGACGAACTGGGCGACCCCTATACTCGCACCGGCGCCGACCGCAGCGGCCGCGTCGGAATCGACTGGGGCGTATACGGGGTGCCCGAGACTTTCGTGATCGACAAGCACGGGGTCATACGCGACAAGATCATCGGCGCGATCACCAGCCGGATCGTCGAAGAGCGGCTGTTGCCACTCGTTCGCCGGCTGCAATCGGAATGAGCGAATGCGCGCGCTCCGCGGACATTTAGAAAAGGAGTCTCACCGATGACGGATGCAGCGACCCTCGGCGCACTGGCCGCCTTCATGGCGGGAATCGTTTCGTTTCTTTCGCCCTGCGTACTGCCGCTGGTACCCGCCTACGTGTCCTACGTCGCGGGTGCCAACCACCACGCGCAGCAGCAGATGGCGGCCCGGCGATTCGCGGCGCTCGGCATGAGCACGCTGTTCGTGGCCGGTTTCTCGGTGGTGTTCATCGCCTTCGGCGCGAGTGCCAGCGCGCTCGGGCAACTGTTGATGCGCTATCGTTACGAAGCGAACCTGGTTGCCGGCGTGATCGTCATCGTGTTCGGGCTGTTCATGCTCGGCCTATGGCGCGCGCTGCCGTGGCTGCAGCGCGATCTGCGCCTGCATCCGCGGCTGCGGGGCGGAAGTCCGGCCGCCGCGTTCGTGCTCGGCATGGCGTTCGCGTTCGGCTGGACCCCGTGCATCGGGCCGGTGCTCGGCGCGATCCTTGCGGTGAGCGCGGCAGGTCCGAGCACGGGCGGCGTCGCATTGCTCGCCGCCTATGCCCTGGGGCTCGGCGTACCGTTCGTGCTGGCCGCGCTATTCGTCGATCGCGCGGCGGGTCTGCTGCGCAGGCTGCGCGGCTTCGGTGCCGCTCTGCAAATCGGCGGAGGATTGGTGCTGGTGGCGCTCGGTGTTGCCATGGTGACCGAGCGCCTGTCGATGTTTTCGCTCTGGTTGCTCGAGGCGATACCCGCACTGGGTAGCGTGGGTTGAAGCGGCCGGCTATCTATAGTACGCATGCAACGATGTCCAAACCTGCTTACACAGAAGCTTTCAAACTGAAGAAGGAGAACACCATGTTTTCGAGACGATCGTTCGTTCGCGCGGCAGGCGCAGTTCTGCTGATCGGCGGCATTCCCGCAGCGCGCGCCCAGTTCGCGCAGCGGGTCGTCGTATACAAAAGCCCCGCCTGCGGCTGCTGCGGGGAATGGGTAAAGCACATGGAGGCGAGCGGATTTCAGATCGACTCGCGAAATCTCGATGATGTCAGTCCGATCAAGCGGCGCTACGGGGTACCGGAGAGCCTGGCGTCGTGCCATACGGCCGTGATCGCAGGTTACGCGATCGAAGGGCACGTCCCCGCGGCGGACATCAAGAGGCTGCTGCGCGAACGACCCAAGGTGAAAGGCCTTGCGGTGCCGGGCATGGTGACGGGCTCGCCGGGAATGGAACAGGGGCCGGCGCAACCCTATGCAACGATTGCATTCGGCGACCGAGGCAACCGGATCTTCGCGCAGCACTGACCGCGCGCTGGGTGGGGGAGAATCGGCGAACCGGCCCGAGGCGGGGCCGGGCGCGGTCAAGCCCGCGCCGCACCCGCCGTGCCGTTGGCGCTACTTCGCCATCGCGTCCTTCTTCATTCCGTCCTTGGCGACACCCTCCATTTTCATCTTGTCCTTCTTCATCCCGCTCTTGGCCATCGAGTCCTTCTTCATCCCGTCCTTGGCCATGCCATCCTTCTTCATGCTGTCCTTCGCCATCGTGTCTTTCTTCATCATGTCGTCGGCAAAAGCATTGCCGCCGGCGAGCAGAAGACCGAAGGACAGTACGACGGGGGTGATCTTGATCATGGTGAACTCCTTGGTAAGTAAGTGAAGAGATGAACGGCAGCAATGCCGGTGTGTCAGGGCGGCCGAGAGGTACTCAGCTGCCGCCGAACCAGTTGTACCCCTGGTCTTCCCAGTAGCCCCCGGGGTAGGTGTTGGTGACGAAGATCGCCTGGACGTGCTTCGGATTCTTGTAGCCGAGCTTGGTCGGTATGCGCAGCTTGAGCGGGAAGCCGTGGCGCGGCGGTAACGGCCGGCCGTCGTAGCTCAGGGTCAGCAGGGTCTGCGGATGCAGCGCGGTCGGCATGTCGATGCTGGTGTAATAGTCGTCGGCGCACTTGAAGCCGACGTATTTCGCGCTTGTATCGGCGCCGATGCGGGCGAGGAAATTCGAGAAGCGAACACCACCCCACTTGCCGATCGCGCTCCAGCCCTCGACGCAGATGTGGCGCGTGACCTGGTCGGTCTGCGGCAGCGCGTGCAATTCGGCAAGCGTCCAGGCATGCTTGTCGGCCACCCGCCCGCTCACCTCCAGCCGATATCGCGCTGCATCGACCTGCCGCAATTCGCCCTCGCCATAGTAGGCGTTGAACGGGAACGGTCGCGTGATCATCGACTCGGGATAGGTCGGTGCCAGCAGGTCGGGATCGAACAGCCAGCCCTGCACCTTGTCGTTGAAACGCGAGATCGACATCAGCGCGCGCTCGGCGCTCTCCCCGTCGATCATCGCGCAGCCGGTGAGCAGCGACAGGCCGCCGAGGGTGAGCGAGCGGCGCATGAACAGGCGACGCGACGGCAGTGCGATGCGGCGCAGCGCTTCCTTCACCACGGCGTCGCCGTCGATCGCCGGCATTCGGGGGGCTTTCCGGATCATGCGATCTCCTCAGCGCCCGCGGATCATGGCGAGCAGGGTGCGCGGCACGAGCACCACCATCGCGAGGTGCACCGCGACAAAGGCAACCAGTGCGGCCATGGCGAAGAAATGCACGCGGCGCGCGGCTTCGTAGCCGCCGAGCAACTCGCGCAGCAACGGAAACTGCACCGACTTCCAGAGCACCAGACCCGAGATCACGAGCAGCGCCGTGTCGAGCATCACGAACAGATAGGCCGCGCGCTGCACCGCGTTGTAACGGCGCGGGT
>JAOUFA010000280.1 GCA_029858545.1 Betaproteobacteria bacterium | reverse complement strand
GCGCTGCTCGCGCCGATACTGCGCCAGCATTTCAACCTGCCCGAAATGCAGGTTCACCTGTTCATACTCTATTTCGCCTGCTTGTCGGCGATCACCCCTCCGGTCGCGGTCGCGAACTTTGCAGCGGGCGCGATCGCCGGCGCCAACCCGATGGCGCTCGGTCCGTACGCGGTCAAACTGGCGGTGGGCGGCTTTATCCTGCCGTTCTTCTTCATGTTCAACCCGGGACTGAACATGGAAGGCGGACTGATGGACATCGCCACCGCGTTGCTCTTCGGTACGGCGATGGTGGTGTTCGCCTCGTACGCGGCCCAGGGAACCTTCGGCTTGCGCGCGATCGCCTGGCCGTTGCGGCTGGTACTGACCGTCTGCGCGATCGCGACGATCGTGCCCAGCCTGGGCGTGCAGGTGGCATCGGTCGTCGTGGGAACCACGCTCGTATTCATCTTCTGGCGCCTGATGCGAGTCGAACCGCGTACCAGCGCGGCGGGCTGATCGGCGCATAATGCCTTTGCGTTTCCGGTAGCGCCTCGCTACCGCGCTGCGCCGGAAACCCGCTTTGGCGCCGCATCGCCCTCCGATGACGGCCGACCGGCCGGTGGCACTAGTTCACGACCGGATCCGCGCCGATCACTTGTCGCGCCCCCGATCCGGCTATGATCGCCCGATGCACAGGCCAGGCACTAGCGCGATTCAGGCAAGCGTCGTCTACTTGAGGGTTCCCGAGTTTACGCGCCGCCCGGTCGCCGAACAGGCGCGCTTGCGTGCGCAACTCGACGCGGTGCTCGCGGTCGTGACCACCGAGCTTGCGCCCGAGGAGCGCGTGCTGCTCGAGGCCGCGGACGGCGCCGTGCTGTTGGTGCTGCACCAGCCAGGCAAGGCGTTACGCCTCGCCGAGCGTCTGCTGTCGGCGGCGGGCGCCGGGCTTACGCTGGCGATCGCCATCAACCACGGTGCGGTGCGGCTCGTGGAGCAGGACGGTGAAGCGGGATTTTCCGGAGACGGCATCGCGACCGCCGCGGCGGTCGCGGGATTCACGTCGCCGTCGAACGTGCGGGTGTCGCGCGCGTTTCGCGATGCCTTG
This sequence comes from Betaproteobacteria bacterium, assembly GCA_029858545.1. Classification (GTDB taxonomy): domain Bacteria; phylum Pseudomonadota; class Gammaproteobacteria; order Burkholderiales; family SG8-39; genus JAOUFA01. The sequence continues at coordinate 4,068 of JAOUFA010000280.1, read as the reverse complement.
GTCGACGCCGATCCGACCGAACTCACGGCGCTGCGCGAATCAGGTGTCTTTACCGATGCGGGACTGCGCAGCCACGAACTGTTCAGCCCCGACCGAGAGCGCGGCGTACGGCTGCGTCGCACCCTCGCCGTAGTCGGCATCGTGGCGATCCTGGGCGTTGTCGGCGGCAGCCTTGCCTACCGCACGCTGGTGGCCGATCGCGCGCGGCCGCTCGCCGGCGTGCTCGGCAAGATCGAACGGCTGGTGGCCGCGGGTGGCGCGGCCGCGCGCGGTTTCATCGAGCCGTCGCAGCGCTGAGCGAGGCACGGGGCGGCGGATATGGCAAAGGGAAGACTGACCAAACTCGGACGCTACAAGATCCTCGCCGAACTGGGCCGCGGCGCGATGGGTATCGTCTACAAGGCGCAGGACCCGGTACTCGACCGGATGGTGGCATTGAAGACGATCATGCTGACCGAGGACATGACCGGTCGCAAGGACTACGAGGCGCGATTCTTCCAGGAAGCCAAGGCGGCGGGACGCCTCAATCATCCGCGCCTCATCACGATCTACGACTTCGGCGAAGAGGGCGACCTGGCGTACATGGCGATGGAACTGCTCGATGGCACGGATCTGCGCACGCGCATTGCCGCGGGGTCGATTCCGACGCGCGAAGCGATCGACATCGCCGAGCAGGTCGCCGATGGCCTGGGATACGCGCACGAGCACGGTGTCGTGCATCGCGACATCAAACCCGGGAACATCATGCTCGCCGAGCGTGGCCGGGTGAAGATCATGGATTTCGGTATCGCACGGGTGCGCATCTCGGACGTGAAGACCCAGACGGGCACGCGCCTGGGCACCCCCAAGTACATGTCGCCCGAACAGGCCATGGGGCGTCCGGTCGACGCGCGCTCGGATATCTTTTCGCTTGGCATCGTGCTCTACGAGATGCTCACGCGGTCTTCGCTCTTCAGCGGCTCGGATGCGACCGAGGTGATGTACAACATCGCGAACCTCGAGCAAATGCCGCCGAGCCGCCTCAACAGCGAGGTTTCCACGACACTCGATCTCGCGATCAAGAAGGCACTCGCGAAGGATGCCAAGGCGCGCTATCAGGACGCCTATGAATTCGCCGCCGACCTGCGCGCCTGCCTCGCCGAACTCGGCGGCCGCGACGCGGCACCCACCAATGCCGGTCTGGACACCGTCGCGCTCGGTCCCGCGGGGGAAACGGCTGATCGTGTCGGCGACACCGCGAAAACCATCAAGATGGCGGCAGCACGCGCCGCCCCTGCGCCGCCGCTGCTGGTCAATGCGGACACCCGATTGGCGGTCTCGACGCGCCTCGATGCCAGCGCGGCGCTGCAGCGCCTGAGAGCGCCGACACGACGCGAGTCGAAGTCGCTCGGGCGAGCGCCCCGCCGGACCGGCGTGCTGCGACGCTTGCGTCGCGATCCCCTCCTGCGCGGCGTCGCACTCTGGGTCTTCCTCGCGGTGGTTGCGGGGCTGCTGATCGCGCTGGGTTGAGCGCCGCGGCCCGGTTCCGTGATTGAATGCGCGCTGTGTCCGCGCGACGGCGATCGAAGGAGGAGCCATGGATTACTCGCAATACCGTGACCTGAAGATCCGGCGACTCGAGCCGGGGATCCTCGAAATCGTGATGGGCGAGGAGGGCAAGCTCTCGTCGGCGACTGCGCGCCTGCACAAGGAACTCGCCGACATCTGGCTCGACGTCGACCGCGATCCCGAGACGCGCGTCGCGATCCTGCGCGGCGCAGGCAAGGGCTTCTCGGCGGGCGGCGATCTCGCGATGGTCGATGAACTGACGCGCGACTTCGCCGCGCGTGCGCGCGTCTGGCGCGAGGCGCGCGACCTGGTCTACAACCTTATCAACTGCTCGAAGCTCGTGGTTTCGGCGATGCACGGCCCCGCGGTCGGGGCGGGGCTCGTCGCGGGGCTGCTCGCCGACGTGTCGATCGCGGCGAAGAACGCGCGTATCATCGACGGCCACACGCGCCTCGGTGTCGCCGCGGGCGATCACTCGGCGATTGTCTGGCCGCTGCTGTGCGGCATGGCGAAGGCCAAGTACTACCTGCTCACCTGCGACGAGTTGCGCGGCGAGGAGGCCGAGCGCATCGGCCTGGTGTCGCTATGCTGCGAGGAGGCGGAGCTTCAGACGAAGGCGCTCGACGTGGCACGCAAGCTCGCCGCGGGGGCGCAGACCGCGCTGCGCTGGACCAAGTACAGCCTCAACAACTGGCTGCGCATGGCGGGGCCGTCGTTCGACGCCTCGCTTGCGCTGGAATTCATGGGCTTCACCGGCCCCGAAGTGAAGGAGGGTCTGGCTTCGCTGCGCGAGAAAAGACCGCCTGCGTTTCCGCCGCCGCCCGGCGATTTCTGAGACTCGGCCGCGGCCCGGGACGACACGATGATCTACCGCAACACCCGGTCGATCGGTTCTGGACAGCGGGCGACGAGTCGTGCATAGCTGGGCTGCGCGCCTCGCAGGCTTTGCCGACCGCGCCCATGCAGGCACCGAGGACTGCGAACCATGAACTCCACACCGGACACACCGAACCAGCGCTACGAGCAACGACGGCGGCGGGTACTCGACCAGATCGCGCTCAAGGAAACCGATCGCATCCCGTTTGTCTTCGGCACGCGTTTCTGGGCGGCGAAATTCGCCGGCATCAGTTTCGAGGAGCAGATGTACGATGCCGACAAGGCCGCCGCCGCGCTGGAGAAGGCCGTCGTGTGGCTCGAGCCCGACGGCTACTCGCCCGCGCTCTACGCCTACGGACCGGCGCTCGAGGCGCTCGACTACCGGCCGATGCTGTGGCCCGGGCACGGTACCGATGCGAACGCCACCTTCCAGTATCTCGACAAGGAGTACATGCCGGCCACCGAATACGAGGAGTACCTGTTCGATCCCACCGGCTACTATCTGCGCAAGTATCTGCCGCGCATCGCGGGCGCTTACGAGGGTCTCGCGCAGATACCGGACTTTCCGTCGCTTTCGGAATGGCGCCTGATCGGTGCGATGCGCGCCTTCGCAACTCCCGCGCTGCGCGACAGCCTGCGGCGGCTGCTCGAGGCCGGAGAACAGGTCGATCGTGCGGCGCGGCGAAGCGGCGAATTCGTCGACAAGATGACCCGGCTCGGCTTTCCCTCGGTGGGCGGCGGTTTCTGCAAGGCGCCCTACGATCACATCTCCGATTTCCTGCGCGGCTCGAAGGGCGGCATGCTCGACATGTTCCGCCACAAGGACAAGCTGCTCGCGACGATCGACAAGGCCGCGACGCTGCTGCTGCGCGGCGTGGTCGAGGAAACCCGCGCGGGCGGAACGCCCTATGTGTTCATTCCGCTGCACTGGGGGCTCGACGGTTTCATGTCGCCGCAGCAGTTCAAGACCTTCTACTGGCCCGGACTGCGCAAGGTGATGATGCACCTGATCGACAATGAGTTGATACCGGTCGTGCTCTGGGAAGGAAATTGCACCTCGCGGCTCGAGTACATCGGCGACATTCCGCGCGGCAAGGCGGTGTACTGGTTCGAGCAGGGCGATCTCTTCAAGGCCAAGGAAATCCTCGGCGATACCGTTTGCCTGCGCGGCAACGTACCGACCTCGCTGCTCATCGCCGGAACCCCCGACGAGGTGGATCAGTACTGCAAGGCGCTCATCACCCGGGTCGGCCGGGGCGGCGGCTTCATCCTGGACGGCGCGGCGAGCATTCCCGACGAAGCCAAACCGGAGAACGTGATGGCGATGGCGCGCTCGGTGCGCAAGTACGCGCCCTGAATCTTCGCCGCGCGCGACCCATGCGCCCTCGGGCCGGTCTGCGCGCGGCACCGGCGCCGCGCAGGAGAAGCCTCAGTCCTGCGGCGCTGCGATCCACTCGAACGTGGCGCGCAGGTAATCGCCGCCGCGCCGCACGACATGCAGGCCGCGCAGGTAACGGAGCGATTTGCCGACCGTTGCTTCGTAGACCCGACCTTCTTTCCAGTCATCCGGTGGCAGCAGAAGATTCGGTTTCTGCGAACCTTCCGAACCGTCCGAGAGAATGATGGCGTGCACCTGGCTGAATG
>JAOUFA010000015.1 GCA_029858545.1 Betaproteobacteria bacterium | reverse complement strand
CCCCCGATAACGCACCTCGAGTTTGTCGCCGACCGGCGCGAGGCGCAACTCGGTGCCCGGGGCCGGATGGCCGATGCCGCCCGACTGTCCTGCCAGCCAGTTGGCGCAGATCGCGAACGGCGCGGTCTCGGTCATACCCAGACCGGTGATCATCACGATACGCTCGCCGACGGTCTGCTCGGCGACCCGGTCGAGCGCGTCCCAGATCGGCTGCGCGAGGCTCGCCGCGGCGTAGAACTGCATCTTCACGCGCGAGAAGAACTTCCTCGCGAGCGCGGGCTCGGCGGCGAGCGCGTGCGCAATCTCCTCGAATCCGCGCGGTACGTTGAAGTACACCGTCGGCGCGATCTCGCGCAGGTTGCGCAGCGTCTCACCGATCAGCTGGGGCGTCGGTTTTCCTTCATCGATATACAGCGTCCCGCCGGTGTAGATCACCAGGCCAAAATTATGGTTGCCGCCGAAAGTATGGTTCCACGGCAGCCAGTCGACCAGGACCGGCGGCTCGTTCATCAGGAACGGCAGGCAGTCGACCACCATCTGCTGGTTGCTGGTTAGCATCCGCTGCGGATGAATCACCGCCTTGGGCATCCCGGTCGAGCCGGAGGTCAGCAGGAATTTGCTCACCGTTTCGGGACCGATCGCCGCGTGGGCGGCTTCCACGTCCGAACCCGGCACGGTCGCCGCGAGTTCGGCAAACAGCACCGTCTTGCGCCCTGCGGGCGGCGCCTGGGTGACGACGAGCTCGGTGTCGCGCGGAATCGCCGCGTCGATCGCGCGCGCATAGCGCGCGCCGTCGGAGGCGAATACCAGCCCCGGCGTCATCAGGTCGACCACGTAACGCAGCTTGCCGAAGTCCTGCGAGACAAGCGAATACGCGGCCGACACCGGCACGAACGGCACCCCGACGTGCAGCGCCGCGATCGCGAGCATCGCCTGTTCGAGGTCGTTCTCGGAGATAATCATCAGCGGCCGCTCGGCGGAAAGACCCCGGTCGAGAAGCGCCTGGCCGATGCGCCGCGCCGTATCGAGCGCCTGCGCGTAACCGATGCGCCGCCAATCGCCCCCTTGCACGCGTTTGGCGACGAAGGTCCGCTCGGGCGCCTCGGCGGCCCATTTCACCAGCCGATCGGTGAGTCGCCGCGGATACTCACCGAGGGGCTGCGTCGGTTTGAGCAGCAGACGGTTCTTCTCGTCGCGCTCGACCGTCACCCCGGGCTTGCCCAGCGACAGCCTGCGATACGCCATGGCACTCGAACTGCTCACGCTCTTCGCTCCTTTTTCGTCACCGAGATCTTGTCGAGCAAACCGAGCAGCGTCCTGCGCTCGGCACTGCTCAGCAGCGAGGCCTGCCGACGATCCTCGGCGAGCACGCTCGCCTTCATCTTCTCCACGAACCGTTCGCCGCGCACGGTCAGGTGCAGCCCCCAGGCACGCCGATCCCGCGGGCAATTGCGCCGCTCGACCATGCCGCGCTCGACCATCCAGTCGACCAACATCATCGCCCCGGAACGCGCGATCCCCAGCACGGTGCCGAGCGTCGACTGGCTGATGCCGGCATTCGCGCCGACAATCACCAGCGCAGTAAAGCGCGGCGGCGTAATATCCATCCCGCGGGTCGCACGATCGAAGGCCCCGTAGAGCGCCACCTGCGCGCGGCGCAGCGCGTAGCCGATCAGGACGTCGAGCACGTCGTACTCGAGCTCGGGCACGCGCACGATCGAAGCAGTGGTTCTGGAACGGTGTGGCATGCCGTGGTTCAGCGAATTGACGGACCAATTGTAATGTTATATAACAGATTTGTAATGCGCGGCAGCGAATCCGGTGTGGAACGCGGGCGATGTTGCTGCGCAGCACCCGCGCTTCGCAAGCTTCATACCGCGAAACGCCGTTGCACGACCCGATAACGCACATGTCCGAGGACGAGGAGGAAACATGAGCAATTCGATGAATCGCCGCAATTTCAATAAGCTTGTCGCCGCGAGCGCTACGGTCGCCGGAATCGCCCCCTTCGGCATCGTGCGCGCCCAGTCCCGCAAGCTGAAAGTGGGCGTGTTGCTGCCACGCTCGGGTTTCCAGGCTCTGATCGGCCAGTCCTGCCAGAAGGGTGCCGATCTCGCGCCCGAGGTACTCAAGGGGCTGCTCGGCGTCGACGTCGAGCTGATGAATGCCGATACCGAGACCAACGTCGACGTGGCGCGCAATCGCGCAGAACGGCTGATTCAGGAAGGCGCCAATGTCCTGGTCGGGGCGTTCGACTCCGGCCAGTCGGCGGCGATCGCGCAGGTCGCCGAGCAGCGCGGCATCCCGCATATCGTCAATATCGCCGCTGCGCCGCAGATCACCGAGCAGGGCTACAAATATGTGTTTCGAAATTTCCCGATCGCGCCCGAACTGCTGCGGAATGGCCTCGTCCTGACCGGCGAGGTCTTCAAGGCGACAAATACTTCGCCGAAGACTGCGGTCTTCATGCACGTCAACGACACCTTCGGCCAGGCAATGGCGCGGGGCGTGGGCGCGATTCTGCCCAAGATGGATTCTCTCCACTTCAAGATCCTCGACACCATCGCCTACGATCCGGCGGCCAAGGATCTCACCGTCGAGGTCTCGAAAGCGAAAGCGGCGAATGCCGATTTCCTGCTGCTGGTATGCCGTCTGAACGACGCGATCGTATTGCGTCGCGAGATGGTCAAGCAGCGCTGGAATCCGATGGGCATCATCAGCCCGGGATCGCCAGGACTGTACGAGGAGCAGTACACCAAGTCCCTGGGCAAGTACGCTGAGTACGCGATCTGCAATACCGTCTGGTACAACCCACGCTCGGAAATGACCAAGATCGTCGGCGCCGCCTTCAGGAAACACAATCCGAAAGAGGAACTTGCGTTCCACGGTGCCAACGTCGGCTACACCTTCGATGCGATCATGATCGCAGCGGACGCCTACGCGCGCGCAAAGAGCGCCGACCCCACGGTTCTTGCCGAGGCGATCCGCCAGACCAACATTCCGGTGGCGCGGCGCATGTCGCTCGGCGGACCGATCAAATTCAACGCCAAAGGCCAGGTCGAGGGAAATCTTTCGGCGGCGATCCAGAACCAGGGAGGGCTGCCGCGCGTCACGCTACCTGCGGAATTCTCCGAGGCAAAGATCGTCTTTCCATCGCCCGACTACAAGGCCTAGTCCGGCAACTCAGAGCAGGGCCGGCGGCGACCGGCCCTTTTTTTGCGCCCTACATGTAACGCGCCAGATGCCCATCGATCTGATCGTCAACGTCGTCATTGCCGGCGTCCTGACGGGGCTCGTCTACGGGCTGATGGCGCTTGGCCTGTCGGTGATCTTCGGCGTGGTGCGGGTCGTGAACTTCGCCCACGGCGAGATGATGACCATCGCGATGTACGCGGCGGTGATGCTCTTTGCCATGCTCAAGCTCGATCCGTTTCTCGCCATCGTCCCGGTCGCGGCCGCATTCTTCGTGCTCGGTTACCTCCTGCAAAGAGCGCTCATCAACCCATTCATCACACGGCCTGAACACTCGCAATTCATGCTGCTCGTCGCGGTCGCGATTGTGCTCGTAAACGGCATGTTGATGATCTTCGGACCCGATGCGCGCAACGTGCAGACCGACTATCAGCTCGACTCCTTCGCGATCGGTCCCATTCTGATCGACGCCGCGCGCCTGTACGCCGCGGCAACGGCCCTGGTCACGACCGCCCTGCTGTTCCTGTTCTTTCGCTATACGCTCACCGGCAAGGCGATCCGCGCCTGCGCAGACAACTATCTCGGCGCAAAGGTCGTCGGGCTCAATATCCGGCACCTGTACGGCCTTACCTTCGGTCTGGGCGCGATCTGCGTCGCGGTAGCCGGCTGCGCGATGTCGATCCTGCTCGAAGTGACGCCGCAACTCGGACCGGTGTACACGTTGCTCGCTTTCGTCATCGTGATCGTCGGCGGGTTGGGCTCGATGGGAGGCGCGCTGCTGGGCGGCGTGCTGATCGGCGTCTCGGAGGCGCTCGCCGGACTCTTCATCGCCCCCTCCGCAAAGAGCATGGTGAGCTTTGGCCTGCTGATTCTGGTGCTGCTTTTCAGGCCGCAGGGACTGCTGGGCAGGAAATCATGAACTTCGCCTTGCACCGTCGCGCCACGGTCCTGCTCGCTGTGCTCGCCGCGGCGCTCGTCGCGCTGCCATGGGTGGCGGACAACTACCTCATCTCGGTCGCGACCCTGATCCTGTTCCTCGCCTACACCGGCCAGGCCTGGAACGTGATGATGGGCTTCGCCGGCCAACTCTCGCTCGGTCATTCCCTCTACGTCGGCGTCGGTGCCTATGTCGCCGGAGGGCTGTTCTTTCACTTCGGCCTCGGTCCCTGGGCCGGCCTGTGGATCGCAATCCTGGTATGCATGCTGCTCGGTGCGGCGATCGGCTTTCTCGCCTTCCGCTTCGGCATCTCGGGCGTGTACTTCGCGCTCCTAACGATAGCCTTCGCCGAATTCACCCGCATCGGCTTCGACCATATCCCCTGGACCGGCGGACCCGGCGGCCTGTTCCTCAAGGTCGCGCAGCGCGACCAGGTCGATCTGCTCCACTTCCGCGGCCCGCCCGCGATGTACTACTACAGCATGCTCGTGCTCGCCGCCGGCGCGCTCGCGCTCTGCGCCGCAATGCTGCGCAGCCGCGCCGGATACTACTGGCAGGCGATTCGCGAGGACGAGGAAGCCGCGCAGGCGCTCGGTATCAACACTTTCCGCTGGAAGATGCTTGCGGTGATCGTCAGCTCGGCGATGACCGCGGTCTCGGGCGTGTTCTTCGCCTTCTACTACAACAATCTGTTTCCCGAGCAGATCTTCCACATCAGCCGCTCGATCGAAATCATCCTGGGACCGATCATCGGCGGGGTCGGCACGCTGTTCGGACCCATTCTTGGCGCGGCGCTCCTCACCGTGTTGTCCGACGGCATCACCGAATTGCTTGCCGCGTTTGGCTGGGAGATTCCGGGAATCAAGCAGGTGTTCTACGGCGTGGTGCTGCTCGGCGTCGTCATGTTTCTGCCGAACGGCATCTGGCCGCCGATCGCGCGCCGGCTGGGAATCGGACGATGAGCCTGCTCACCGCGCAGGGATTGCAGAAGTCGTTCCGCGGACTCCGCGCGGTTCACGAGGCGTCGTTCGAGCTTCCCGAGGGAACGATCAATGCGCTGATCGGGCCGAATGGCGCCGGCAAGACCACCATTTTCAACATGATCGCCGGAGTCTATCCGCCCGACGCCGGGAAAATTCACTTCGCCGGACGGCGCATCGAAGGCCTGCGTCCCGACCAGGTCTGCGCCGCGGGAATCGGCCGCACCTTCCAGATCGTCAAGCCCTTCGCGGGTCTCTCGGTGCTCGACAACGTGGTGGTCGGCGCTTTGCAGCGCTCGCCCACGGTGGCACACGCGCGCGCCCACGCACGGCATGTCGTCGAGCGCCTGGGGCTCGGCGCGAAGCGCGACCTGCTCGCCTCGTCGCTCACCCTGCCAGATCGCAAGCGCCTCGAAGTCGCGCGTGCGCTCGCCACGCGACCGAGACTTCTGCTGCTCGATGAAGTCATGGCGGGACTGCGGCCCACCGAGTGCGACCAGTTGATCGATGTGTTTCGCGACATGAATCGCCAGGACGGTCTATCCATACTCTTAATCGAGCACGTGATGCGAGCCGTGATGGCACTCGCGCAGACGATCGTTGTGCTCCACCACGGCGAGGTGATCGCGCGCGGCGCGCCCGCAGAAGTCGTGCGCAATCCCACCGTCCTCGAGTGCTACCTCGGCGAGGAGACCGAAGTCTGATGGCCTTGCTCGAAGTGCGCGACCTCGACCTCTACTACGGTGATGCGCAGGCACTCGCCGGCGTGTCGCTCGATGTTCCCGAGGGCGAGATCGTCGCCATCGTCGGCGCCAACGGCGCGGGAAAGACATCCCTGATCCGCGCCATCGCCGGCATCGAAAAGCCGCGCACTGGGCGAATCTCTTTCGCCGGGCGGGACATCACCGGTTCGGATTCGCACCGCACCTGCGACCTCGGCATCGGCCAGGTCGCCGAGGGTCGCCAGGTGTTTCCCAGCCTCTCCGTCGCGGAGAACCTTCGAGTCGGAGGCATGCTGCCGCGCGCGCGCGCGCAGGCAAAACGCAAGCTGGAAGAAATCTATGCGCTCTTTCCGCGCCTCGCCGAACGGCACGCCCAGACAGCCGGGACGCTCTCGGGCGGCGAGCAGCAGATGCTTGCCATCGGGCGCTGTTTGATGGGCAACCCATCGCTCATCATGTTCGACGAGCCGTCGCTCGGTCTGGCACCCACCGTGGTGCAGGAAGTCCTGCGCACGATTCGTTCCTTGCATGCGAAAGGGCTGACAATCCTGCTGGTCGAACAAAACGTCGCCGTGTCCTTGAAGCTCTCGCAACATGCCTTTGTGCTGGAAAACGGCAGGATCGCACTCAGCGGCTCGGGCGAAGCGCTGCTGAAGGATGACCGGGTCAGGCAGGCTTACCTGGGCTTGTAACGCATACGATTGGTTCGAATCGCCCGTACGAGCAAAGCGTGGTCTGTCCCCTCCGATGAACCCCTACGCTCCGCCCGCAGCCGAGGTTGAGCACCGCGGCAGGATCGGCGACGTCTTCAGGAAGGCGAAGCTCGTCGCAATGCACACGGAAGGACAGCTCCCGCCACGCTGCATCGTGTGCAACGCCGCCGCGCCGGATTACCGTATCGCGCACACGCTCCACTGGTCACCGCCCGCCTGGCGGTGGGGAATGGCTGCGCTGGTCGCCACGCTCCTTGGGCTTGCCTTTGCAGGTATACAGGTCGCGGCACTCGCGTTCTGGCCGACGATGCTGATCGCGATGATCGCGAATCTGATCGTGCGCAGGAAGTTTACCCTCGATGTCGCAATGTGCGACCGCCACCGACGCCGTCACGTTGCATTGACCTGGACCGCCGCGCTCAGTATTCCCGCGGTCGCCATCGCGATCGTGTTCCTGCTCCGGACCGACCGCAGCGCGATGATGCTCGGTCTGCTGCCTGCGATGCTCGCGCTGGGATACGTGCGCAGTCGCAGCGGCGCGCTCGCGGTGCGCGCCGCCGGTCTAGAAGGAGATCGTCTATGGCTGAAGGGCACGGGCAAGGCGTTTCGCGACTCGCTGCCCGAAGCGACCGACGCCTGAAAGGGTACGCGGAGGGGCTACGCGTCGGGCGGTGCCTCGTCCATCCATGCCTTGAGCAAGGTATACCCCACCGCGAGCACGATCGGACCGATGAAGATGCCGATCAGCCCGAAGGCGATCAGCCCGCCGACCACACCCGCAAAAACGAGGAGTAACGGCAGGTTCGCGCCGCTGCGGATGAGGATCGGCCGCAGCACGTTATCCAGCCCCCCGACGACGATCGCCCAGACGAGAAGAAACGTCCCCCAGCCGCTGCTGCCGGTCCAGTAGAGCCAGATCACCGGGATCAGGAGTACCGGCACGGCACCGATCTGCGCCACCGCGAGAACGAACATCACTGCGGTAAGGAATGCGGCAAAGGGAACGCCGACGATCACCAGGCCAATGCCACCGAGCAACGCCTGCGCAAACGCCGTCACAACGACACCGAGCGCGACCCCGCGGATCGCCTGCGCCGCGAGCAGCACGGCATGCGCCCCCCGCTCGCCCGCGAGCCTCCGGGCGAAGCGCTGCACCCCTTCGGCCGCGCCCTCGCCGCGCGCATACAGCACCGCGGCGAGGATCACGGTCAGCAACAGCTGCGCAAACAACAGACCGAGGTTGCCGACCTGTGCGATGAACCAGCGGGTCATGACCGCGGCGTAAGGCCCGGCCTTGGTCGCGAGTTCGCCCACCCCGGCGACAGCGATCTGCTGCCAGGCCTGCGCCGCGAGTTCGCCGACGAGAGGCAGCCGTGCCAGCCAGGTCGGTTGCGACGAGACGCGGAAATCGGCGATCGCCTTGGCCCAGCTGACGATGTTCTCACCATGCCCCACGATCGTCGTGATCGCCCACGATACCGGCACGATCAGTACGACCAGCAGCGCGAAGGTCATCACCGCCACCGCGAGCGCGCGGCGATTCCACAGCCGCGCCTGCACCGCGCGCAGCGCCGGCCAGGTCGCCACCGCAACCATCGTTGCCCAGGCAACCGCGCCCAGAAATGGGATCAGAATCCACAGTGAAAGTCCGACCAACGCGGCCAGAAAGAGCACCGCCAGGGCGGTACGGGCAAGATCTTGGCGAGGTTTGTTCATGGCAAAGCCGTTCGAAGGTTTGACGCATGTTACCCGAGGTTGGCCGATGATCGGCTCAAGCGCCGGCGACGGCATCGGTGCCCAGGCGTGGTGCAGTAAACTCGCCGCATGCCCACCGATTATGTGCAGCACTTCCTTTTCGAGGACCTCGACATCCGCGGTCGCCTGGTGTGCCTGGGCGACGCCTGGCGCCGCATGATCGAGGGCCGCACCTATCCCGAGCGCATCGCGATGTTGCTCGGCCATACCACCACGCTCGCCGTGCTTCTCGGCGCCAGCGGCAAGAACCGCCGACGCGTCACGCTCCAAGTGCAGGGTTCCGGGCCGGTGGGTCTGCTGGTCGCCGATTGCACCTCGGAACTTCGCATCCGCGGCATGGCGCAGTATGACGGCGCGCGCGCCGAGAGCCTCGGCGAACGCCAACTGCTCGGCGACGGACGACTGGCGCTCACCTTCGAGGAATTGGACACCGGACGGATCTACCAAAGCCTGGTTCCGCTCGAAGGCGAGACCATCGAGGACATTTTCGCTCTCTATCTCTCGCAGTCCGAGCAATTGACTGCTTTTCTGCGCTTGTACGCGAGCGGCGACGCACTATGCGGCCTATTGCTGGAAAAGCTTCCGCGGGCCGATACGCGCGACCCCGACGGCTGGAACCGCGCGTCGCAGCTGGCCGCCACGCTGACGCTCGCCGAGACGCGCGATACCCGACCGCATGCTCTCCTCACACGGCTATTCCCCGATGAACTGCTGCGGGTGTTCCCGCTGCGCCAGGTCGAGTACCACTGCCCCCGGGACATCGAAAAGGTGAAGAACGTGCTGCGCGGCATGGGACGTGCCGAGATCGACGCCATCCTCGCCGAACGGGGCGAGGTAGTCATCCGCAACGAAATGTGCAACCACGAATACCGCTTCGACCGGGACGCGGTCGAAGTGGTGTTCACCGAGCACTGAGCCGGTTTCCGTAGTTCTTGGTGAATCGATCAATGTTTGGTAGTCTTACCAAATGGACGTCAGGACGCGCATCCTCGACGCGGCGCTGGCACTTGCCGCCGAAGCCGGCCTGCACGCGCTCACCCAGCCGCGCGTGAGCCGCGCGGCGGGCGTGCGCCAGAGCCATCTCACCTACTACTTTCCGACCCGCGCCGCGCTCCTGCAGGCGGTGGCGCTGCGCTCGATCGAATCGGCCTCTTCGCCCTTCGGACACCGCCTGGCGAAGCGCGCTGCCGGTCGCCACACGCTCGCCGACCGCCTCGCCGATGCGATACTCGATCATGGGCGAGTTCGGCTGCTGCTCGGCCTGGTCGCGGCCGCCGATTCGGACGTCGAAATCAGGCACATGATGCGGCGTTTCATCCGCGCGGTGCGCGCGCGTCTGGCCGAGTTGCTGCGCCTGGCGGGGCTGCGTGCCGACGTCGCGACGGTAGCCGGGTTGCACGCCCTGATCGTCGGCAACGCGGCGCTGTATCTTGCACGCGACACCCCCGCCGCGCGACGCGAGACGCGAGCCGTGCTACACGCCGCGCTGGAACGACTCAAACCCCTGCGCGGAGGCTGATTTGAATATGCTGCGTGGCATCGCTCCCGCGCTGGCGCTCGCTCTGTCGCTTACCGCCTGCGACCGCCCCCCGCCAGGGGTATTCCAGGGCTATGTCGAAGGCGAAGCCATCGATCTCGCCTCGCCCTACGCCGGACAGTTGCGCAAACTCGCCGTGCGCCGCGGCGAGCCGGTGCGCGCCGGGCAACCCGTTTTCACGCTCGAGCGCGAAAGCGAACTCGCCGCGCGCACCGAGGCCGCGCAAAAGCTGAAGAGCGCTGAGGCACGCCTCGGCAACCTGCGCGCCGCGCGCCGCCTCCCGGAGCTCGACGCGATCCAGGCCCAGCTCGCCCAGGCGAAGGCCGCGCGCAATCTGTCCGATACGCAGGTGGGGCAGCAGCAAAAGCTCTTCGCGGCCGGCTTCATTTCCCAGGCGCGGCTCGACGAAGCACAGGCCGCGTCGGCGCGCGATCGCGCGCGCGTCGCGGAAGCCGAGGCGCAGTTGCAATCCGCGCGCCAGCCGCTCGGGCGCGACGCGGAGTTGCAGGCCGCCGCCGCGGAGGTCGCCGCCGCGCGCGCCGCGCTTGAGCAAAGCACGCTGCGTTTCGAGCAAAAGGCGGTTGCGGCCCCGCGTGACGCGCTGGTACAGGACACCTTCTTCGTCGAAGGCGAGTGGGTCTCCGCCGGTCGGCCGGTGGTCTCGCTCCTTCCGCCGGGCAATGTCAGGGCACGGTTCTACGTCCCGGAGACGGTCGTCGGATCGCTCGCACCGGGGCGACGGGTCGAGATCTCCTGCGACGGCTGCGCGGCGCCGGTGGCCGCGGTGCTGAGCTACATCTCGCCGCAAGCCGAGTACACGCCTCCGGTGCTCTACAACCGCGACGCGCGCGCGAAGCTCGTGTTCCTGGTCGAAGCGCGCCCCGAGGCGAAGGACGCCGCGCGGCTGCGCCCCGGACAACCGATCGACATCCGTCTCGCGGCCGGCCCATGAACGATCTTGCGATCGACGTACGCGGACTCAACAAGAGCTTTGGTCCAAAACGCGCGGTCAAGGACTTCGCGCTGCAGGTAAGACGCGGCGAGATTTACGGCTTTCTCGGTCCCAACGGCAGCGGCAAAACGACTTCGATCCGCATGCTGTGCGGGCTGCTCAAGCCCGACTCGGGCAGCGGTACCTGTCTCGGCTACGACGTGATCCGCGAGACCGCGGCGATCAAGCGAGAGGTCGGCTACATGACGCAGCGGTTCTCGCTCTGGGAGGACCTGACGATCCGAGAGAACCTCGAGTTTGTCGCGCGCATGTACGGCATGCCGCGGCGCCACGCGGTGGTGGCGCGTTCGCTCGACGCGCTCGGACTCGCCTCGCGCCGCGACCAGCTCGCCGGCACGCTCTCGGGCGGCTGGAAACAGCGGCTCGCCCTTGCGGCATGCATGCTGCACGAGCCGCAATTGCTCCTGCTCGACGAACCGACTGCGGGCGTCGATCCGAAGGCGCGCCGCGAT
This sequence comes from Betaproteobacteria bacterium, assembly GCA_029858545.1. Lineage (GTDB taxonomy): Bacteria > Pseudomonadota > Gammaproteobacteria > Burkholderiales > SG8-39 > JAOUFA01. The sequence continues at coordinate 10,182 of JAOUFA010000015.1, read as the reverse complement.
TTCTGGGAGGAAATCCACGGCCTCGCCGCGCGCGGCATCTCGGTGCTCGTCTCGACGCATTACATGGACGAAGCCGAACGCTGCCATCGGCTGGCGTATCTTGCCTGGGGATCGCTGCTTGCCACCGGCACGCCCGAAGAAGTGCGGCAGGCCGGTTCGCTCGTCACCTGGGCCGTCGCCGGACCCGGGCTATGGTCACTGTCGGCGAGACTGCGCGCCCTGCCGGGCGTGGCGCAGGTCACAGCCTTCGGCAACAGCCTGCACGTCGCCGGCGAGGATGAAACCATGCTCGAGGCGGCGCTCGCGCCGTTTCGCGCCGATCCCGCGCTCGTCTGGCGCCGCGAGCAACCCGGGCTCGAAGACGTCTTCATTCACTTGATGAGTCGGGTCGGCGCGCCGCCATGAGCCGCCAGCCGTTCTCGTTTTCACGCTGGTCCGGAATCATCATCAAGGAGTTCATCCAGCTCAGGCGCGACCGCCTCACGTTCGGCATGATCGTGGGGATTCCGGTGATCCAGTTGCTGCTCTTCGGCTTCGCGATCAACACCGATCCGAAGAACCTGCCCACCGCGATCCTCGCCGCCGATTCGAGCAGCTGGTCGCGCAGCCTGGTCGCCGCGATGCAAACCAGCGGCTACTTCCGTATCACGCGGATCCTCGCGAGCGCCGCCGAGGTCGAGGAGACGCTTGCCCACGGCAAGGCCCAGTTCGTGGTGACGATCCCGGAGAACTTTGGTCGCAAACTCGCCCGTGGCGAGCGTCCGGTGCTGCTGGTGGAAGCCGACGCCACCGACCCGAGCGCGGTCGGCGGCGCGCTTAGCGCGCTCAACCAGCTGGCAACCAGCGCGCTCGCGCGCGACCTGCAAGGGCCCTACGCCGACGCGCGCCCGGCCGCGCCACCGTTCGAGATCCGCCTGCACCGACGCTACAACCCAGAGGGCATCACCGCCTACAACATCGTGCCCGGATTGCTTGGCGTGATTCTCACCATGACAATGGTGCTGATGACCGGTCTCGCGATGACTCGCGAGCGCGAGCGCGGCACCTTCGAAAACCTGCTCGCCACCCCGGCGCTACCGATCGAAGTCATGACCGGCAAGATCGTTCCGTATATCCTCATCGGATTGATCCAGGTGAGCCTGATTCTCGCCGCCGCATTCGCAATCTTCCGTGTGCCGATGCACGGCAGCCTCGCCACCCTCTACCTGGTCGTACTCCTGTTCATCGCCGCGAACCTGACTCTCGGCATGACTTTCTCGTCGATCGCGCAAAACCAACTGCAGGCGATGCAGATGACCTTCTTCTTCTTTCTGCCCTCGATGCTGCTATCGGGCTTCATGTTTCCGTTCAGCGGGATGCCCGGCTGGGCACAGGCGGTGGGGTCGGTCTTGCCGCTCACCCATTTCCTCGTTCTGGTGCGCGGCATCATGCTCAAGGGAAATGCCCTGCACGAGCTGTGGCCCGCGGTGTGGCCGATCCTCGTGTTCATGCTCGCGGTCATCGGCGTCGGCCTGCGTTTCTACAAGCGCACGCTCGACTGACCTCCCTTCTATCTCGCGCGAATACCCAGCAGCCGCGCGGCATTGCCGCCCATGATCCGTTCGCGCTTCTCGCGCGACAGCCTGGGCACACTCGTGATCAGCCCGACCGGATCGGTCTCGCCCATGTCGTAGGGGTAGTCCGTGCCGAGCAATACGTGATCGGCTCCCCAGCGCTCGATCAAATTGCCGAGCATTTCCGGATCGAAGGTGATGGTATCGAAATAGAACTTCTTCAGGTACGAGGACGGCGCCTTCTTGATCACCGTGCGCGAGTCGGCCCGCGCGCGGTGCGCATGGTCCATGCGCGCCCAGTAATGCGCGAGGTAACCGCCGGCATGCGGCAACACGATCTTCAGTTTCGGGTGGCGCTCCATCACACCGTCGAAGATCAGATGGCTCACCGCGACGGTGGTCTCGAGCGGATTGCCGATCACGTTGTTGAAATAGTGATTCCTCAGACGCTCTCCCTGCGTAAAGCCGAGCGGATGCATGAAGATGACCGCGCCGAGTTCCTGCGCCTTGGCGAAGAATTTATCCAGGTTCAGCTGCGGATCGGTGAGATTCAGGCCGTTCACGTTGGGGTTGATCTCGACGCCGCGCAGGCCGAGCTGCTTCATGCAGCGCTCGAGCTCGATCACCGCCAAGTCGGCATTCTGCAGCGGAACGCTTCCCAGGCCGACGAAGCGCTCCGGCCGGTCGGCGACGATCCCGGCGATGCGGTCGTTGACCATGCGCGCGATCTCCGCGCCCAGGCCCGGTTCGGCCCAGTAGCAGCACTGATTGGGCGCGGGCGATACCGCCTGAATGTCGATGCCCATGCGATCCATATCCTTCAAGCGAACCTCGATCGTCGAGAGCTTGGGTGCGCGATCCCGGATCTGTTTGACGTTCACCTCGCGCGTCAGCGCGTTGGCATATTCGACCGAGGGGTCATACTGCGCCGGATTGAACGGTGCGACCTTTGCCGCCACCTCCGGGTTGAGGTAGTGGCAGTGAATATCGATGCGCAGGCTGCGCCCCTTGCGGTCGCGCAGCGTCTTCGTTCCGGCCGGCGCCGCGGCACGCGTGCCAGACTTGGATTGCCTCACCGCTTTGCGCGCGGCGAGCGCGGGATGGAAGGCGTGCGCCGGATTGGCGCATCCGGGCACCGAGCAGGTGAACATCATGACTGGATTTCCTTTCGCGAATAGAACTGAAAACGACGCTCGTCAGTAGACGCCCAGCTGCTGGGTGATGAGATCCGAGTCGCGTTTGAGTGCCTCGGCGCTGCCCGCGAACACGACGCGGCCGGTGTTCAGGATTGCCACCTCATCGGCAAGCTTCAACGCGAGCGTGACATTTTGCTCGACCAGAAGAATCGACTGACCGTCTTCTTTCAAGCGCGCGATCGTGCGACCGACCTCGGCGACCATCAGCGGCGCGAGCCCTTCCGAGGGTTCGTCCATGAGCAGCACGCGCGGATTCCCCATCAGCGCCCGCCCGATCGCGAGCATCTGCTGTTCACCGCCAGAGAGCGACCCGGCCGCCTGATGCTGGCGCTCGCGCAATCTGGGAAAGATCTCGAACACGCGCTTGAGTGTCCACGGATTCGCATCCCCCGGTCGAGTTTTGCGCGCGACGATCAGGTTCTCGCTCACGCTCAGCGTCGGGAATATGCGCCGTCCCTGCGGCACCAGGCCGATGCCCTTTTGCGCGATCACCTCCGGCTTCAGGCCGGCCACGGACTCTCCGAACAGACGGATCTCTCCCGCGCGCGGCGCAAGAAAGCCGACGATCGAGCTGATGCAGGTGGTCTTACCCGCCCCATTACGTCCAAGAAGCGCGAGCACCCTGCCCGCGCCGAGCGAGAACGAGACTTGGTGCAGCACATGGCTGTCGCCGTAGAGTGCGTCGATGCCGGTCAGCCTGAGCGCCTCGCCGCCGACCGCGTCCCCGGCCCGATTGCCGGCCGATTCAATCGCCAAGATACACCTCGCGTGTCCTCGGGTCGGCCACCACTTCGGCGCGCGTGCCATCGACGATCACCTTGCCGTAGTGCAGAACCGTGATCCGTTCGGCCAGTTCGAGCGCGATATCCATGTCGTGCTCGATCAGGATGATCGTCACTTCCCGCGGTACCCCCGCGATGAGATCCTTCAGCACCGTACGTTCCTCGCGCGACAGCCCCGCGAACGGCTCGTCGAGCAATAGCAGCCGCGGGCGCTGCGCGAGCGCCATCGCCATTTCCGCGCGCCTGCGCTCGCCGTAGGAGAGTTCGCCGAGTCGGCGCTCGGCGAGATGATCCAGGTTCACCCGCGCGAGCACCGCGCGTGCCTCCTGCCGCAGTTCGCCGAAGCGATCGAGCGGCGCGAACGGACGCCAGCGCAGCGGCGACAAGCCCAGCTGCGACAGCACCAGATTGTGTTCAAGCGACTCCTCGCCGAACAGCGTAATGATCTGGTAGGTGCGCGCCAATCCCAGGTGCGCGCGGCGGTGCGGCGGCAGGCGCGACACCTCGCGTCCGAACAACCGGATCGACCCCGAGTCGCCGTACAAATCTCCCGAGATGAGGTTGAAGAGTGTCGTCTTGCCGGCCCCGTTTGGCCCGATGATCAGGTGCCGCGCGCCCGGCATCACGCGCATCTCCACGCCGGAGGTCGCCGAAACGCCACCAAACGCCTTGTTCAGGTCGGAGATTTCGAGCGCCGGTATCATGCGCGCCCCCCGCTGCGGCGTTCGCGCCAACGGCGCAACCCCGGCACCAGTCCGCGCGGCATGAACACCACGATCAGCACGAACACGATACCGAGCAGCATGTTCCAGCGTTCGACATAGCCCGAGACATAGTTCTTCAGCAGCACGACGATCGCCGCGCCGGCGAGCGGTCCCAGCACGGTTCCGGAGCCGCCCGCGATCACCGCGAGCAGTCCTTCGGCTGAACTGGTGAGCGCGAACGATGTGGGGTGCACATACTTGTTGTAGTACACGAACAGCAATCCGGATACCGCGCCCCAGAATCCCGAATACACAAACGTGATCCAGCGCAGCAGCCACACGTCGTGCCCCATCGAGCTCATTCGACGCGGCTGGTCGCGCGTGCCGCGCAGCGACGCACCGAAGGGCGAGGCGACAAAGCGCGCCATCATCCAGACGGCCAACACCGTCACGAGCGCGGCGAAATAGTAGAACGCGGTCGCATGATCGAGATTGATGCCGAAGGGCGCTGGACGCGTCAGGCGCGCCAGCCCGTTGTCGCCATCGGTCACCGAAACCCATCGGTAGGCGGTGCCCCACAGCACCTGCGACAGCGCGAGCGTGATCATCAGAAAGCCCAGCCCGGTGGCGCGCAACGCGATCAGGCCGAACAGCCCCGCCATCAGCGTCGCGCCGGCGAGGGCGAGCGGCGCCGCCGCCCCGTGCGTGAACCCCATCTTCAGCGTCAGCCATCCCGACAGGTAGGCCGCGAGCCCGAGAAAGGAGGCGTGGCCAAGCGACGTGAGTCCGCCGTAGCCGACGAGCAGGTTCAGGCTCGCGGCGAACACCGCGGCGATGAAGATCTGGCTCGCCAGATTGACGTAGAACTCTCCGATGAGCCAGGGGTAGGCGCCGAGCAGCACGACGAGCAACGCGATCTGCGCTACGCGCGACCGGACCATATCGGCCGCGCTCATGTCGTCGCCCTGCCGAACAGGCCGCGCGGCCGGAAAGCGATGACGACGATCATCGGCAGGAACAGGATCACGTAGGCCAGATCGGGCAGCAGCGCGATACCAAAGGTATAAACGAACCCGACCAGGAAGCTGCCTACGAAAGCGCCGACCAGGCTGCCCACGCCGCCGAGGATCACCACGATCAACGCGAGCGGCAGCATGTCCGCGTCGAGCCCCGGGTAAGCCGACAGGATCGGTCCGCCGATCACCCCGCCCGCGCCGGCCAGCAGCGCGCCCAGACAGAACACCGTGCTGAACAGGCGCGACACCGGTATCCCGACTGCGCGGGCCATGTCCATGTCATCGACTCCGGCGCGGATCATCGCGCCCAAGCGCGTTTTCTCCATTAGTAGATAGAGGGCGATCGCGACGACGATCGCGATACCGACCACGACGACGCGGTAAGTCGGAAAGACATACCCCGCCACCCTGAGCGGCGCTTGCAGCGCGGGCGGCGTCAGGATCGGAATCGGGTCGCCGCCCCAGATCAACAGGCAGGAATCGGCGATGATGAACGCCATACCGAGCGTGACGAGGACCTGGCCGAGCGAATTGCCGGCGAGTTTGCGCAGGATGCCGCGCTCGAACAATCCGCCGAGGAGCGCGACCGCCAGGCCGACGAGGAGCGCGGCGAGCCACAGGTTCGGTACCGCGTGCATCACGCTCGCACCGAGGTAGGCGCCGAGCATGAAGAAGGCCCCGTGCGTCAGGTTGGCGATTCTCATCAGTCCGAAGATGAGCGAAAAGCCGGCCGAGAGCAGGAATAGCAACCCCCCCAGGGCGAGGCTGTTCAAAGTTTGGATGACCCAGAATTGCATATGCCAATCTAACTAGATAGATGCGATGCGACGAGCGCCCATCCCGCCGGTTGGAGCACCGCGCTGGTTTGGAATTCATACACCTCCCCGGTTCGCGCGGTGGCGCAAACCGGGGAGATCCGTATGCTCCCACCGCATGGTGCCGGCTCGCGCCCTTCGCGGCGCAAACCAAGACTCCGCGGAGCGGCACAAGCCGACCCCGCGACGGCGGACCGGTCTTTACTCGAGGTGCGTCGCCGGCGGCCAGTTGCGCGAATACACCGGGTTCTTCAGGAATTCCTCCGGTTTGTAATTCCAGAACTGGCTCACGTTGGGGTAGGTGTGAATGACGCTGTTCACCAACCGCCCTTCCTTGCGCACGACCTTGCGGATATAGACGCTGCCGACCACGTTGCCGTATTTGTCGAACGACACCGGACCGCGCACCGTGCTCGCCTTGACATGGTGCAACGCGTTCATGAGCGCCTTCTTGTCCTCGATCTTGCCCTTGATCGCACTCAGTGCGGTTTCCAGTACCGCCGCCTCGGTGTAGGTCGCCGCGGCGTAGAAACCGGGGTCGTAGCTGAACTCCTTACGGAAGGCCGGCGCGAACTTGCGGTTATCGGGATTGTCGAGCTCGGCCGAATACCAGCAGGCGGTGATGATGCCGAGCGCCTCGTCACCCATGTTGCGCAGCACCGACTCGTCGATCGCGGTCATCCCGCCCACGACGCGCACCTTGTCCTTCAGGCCGTATTCGTTGAGCTGGCGCAGGAAACGAAAGCCGTTCGATCCGGCGAAACCGAGGAAATAGCCGTCGACATTGGTCTTCAGCTGCGCGAGATAGGTCCCATAGTCGGGCACGGTGAGCGGCGGGAACAGCTTTTGCACGATCTTGCCGCCGCCATCCTCGAACACGCGCTGAAAGCCCGCGACCATCTCATGACCATAGGCGATATCGTCGGCGATCACTCCGGCGCGTTTCCACTTCAGCACCTTGACGCAGTAGTCGGCCATCGGGTGCGCGCTCTGCGCGGACGTCGACGTGCCGCGCACGAACCAGGGATTGGGCTTGCGCTGCGTCATGTCCTCGGCGGCCGCAACCGACAGGGTCGGCATTTCCTGCTGCCTGAGATAGTCGTCGATGGCGAGCGCCTCGAATGCGGCGAGCGGTCCGATGAGTGCGTGAACCTTGTCTTTCTCGACCAGTTCCTGGGTCTTGCTGCGCGCGGTGGCCGGCACGCCGCCGGTATCGGCGACGCTCAGCTCGACCTTCCGGCCGGCGAGCATGTTATTGCGCTCCTTCAGGTACATGACGAGCGCGCGCTCCATGTCGATTCCGCCCGAGGCGAGCGGGCCGGTCTTCACGGTAAGCAATCCGAGACGGATCGGACTGCCCGACTGAGCGCTGACCCACGGCGCGTGCAAGGTTGCCAGGCTCGCCCCCGCTCCGGCGAGACCGTGCAGGAACTTTCTGCGGTTGATGCTCATATCCTCACTCCTTCTCCATGAGACGCGCCATCGATCGACGCAAAGTTGACGAAACGTGCAGCCATATCCCGGAACTTCACCGCGGGATCACCGGCAGCAACACATACGACGGATGATTCGGGCCCATGTGCAGAGTGGTCGTTCCGCCGAACTGCGCGCTCGGGCGGTCACGCGGATCGTCGTGCAGGAACGGACCGCAGCCGCGCAGTTCGTTCTTGAAATTCGAGAGCTTCGCGCCGGTGTTCCGCTGCCACTCGTAGTCCCGGCCACGCACGGTCAGTACGACACGGCATCCTGCAGGCACAACGATCGACGTCGGCCAGAGTTCGATGTCGAGCTGCACGATCTCGCCCGGCTTGAGCGGTTGGCGCTCGTCATGCGCATGGTACGGCCGGTATTCGGTCGAAAGTTTCTCATCGAGCTTGCGCTGCGAGGCGCGCAGCCAGCCCTGCGCCACGGGAGTATGCGGATCGATCGCGCCCTGAAACACGATCTCGCGCAGATCGGGCGTAAAGACGCGCATCACGAGAAACAGGTCTGCATCCGGGGTCGATGACGAAACGAACAGCCTGGCCGCGAGCGGTCCGGTGATCTCGGTCTCCTCGGTGAGCGGCGCGGAGACGAAGCTTGCCCCCTCGCCGAGTGCCGCGTAGGAGACACTGCCCGCTCCCTGCCCCGCCTCGGGCGCGAGCGCATGATTCACCGGGTCGAGGTACCAGCGCGTCCAGCGGGTACGCGCGATCGGCCACTCGTTTTCGTGCCTTTCGACGAAGCGCTCGACATGGCGAACCTGAAGTTGCACGCGCGGCTGACGGTCCCAGCCGTTCTTCTCGCCCTTGAGGAAGTGATCGAAGAATCGTTTCTGCAGCAACCTGCCGTAGTCGGTATAAAAATGGGTCCAGTGTTCAATGCCGTGTGCCTCAAGCCACTTGTTCTTGGACGCCGCGCGCAGGTAGCCTTCGAAGTTGCCGCGCGGATGCAATCCCTGGCCGCCCCAGTTGGCGGCGGATAGAAAAGGAACCGTCACCTTCTCCCACACCGCCGAGCGCGCGCGGTGATAGTCGTCATCGAGCGGGTGGGCGAGAATCTCATCGCCGAAATTGCACCGGTTCCGGTACAGCTCGTCATCCGACAGCGTGACGTCGCCGCAGACGAGTTCACCGGTCACGCGCGAGCGCGGGCCGCGCTCACCCAGACCGTACTGCACAGTCTTCACCTGCATGTCGTACCAGTTGGCCCAGAAGGTCGAGAGGATTCCGCCGTGGTGCGTCATGTCGCGGTACCAATCGGCGGCCCCCTCCCATATGCACATCGCCGCAAGATGCGGCGGCTGCAGCGAGGCGACCTGCCACTGGTTGATGCCGTAATAGGATATTCCGTTCAGGCCGACCTTGCCGCTCGACCAGGACTGTACGCCGGCCCATTCGATGCACGCGTAGAAGTCCTGCGTCTCGCGCGGCGAAAAGTGATCGACGTAGCCGGGCGAGCGGCCCGTGCCGCGCGAATCGACACGTACGCAGACGTAACCTTCGGGCACCCATTTTTCCGGATCGACCACTTCCCAGTTCTGGTGCTGGTTCGTCGAGCCGTAGGCAACGTCCGGATGTTCGGCCACCATGCGCTGCCAGGCGCTCGGATAGCCTTCCTGAAACGCGAGCCCCTTGGCGTAGGGACCGTAGGTCAGCAGCACCGGATAGCGGCCATCGATCTCAGGCCGGAAGATATCGGCGCGCAGGACGACCCCATCGTCCATCTCGATCGGCACATCCCAGTCGATGCGCATCCCGTCTCGGACTTCGCTCTTGTGCGACGACACAGTTCCCCCTCCGGTCGGTGACCGGCGCGCGGCACACATAGTCCGCACGCCAAGCATGGTACGCGCCGTATTTTCGCCCCGAGCGCATTTGACGCGGATGCGTCGCGCATGTCAACGTTCGCTCTTCGCAGTTTTGCATTCTCGAACTCGCAGCGAAACCGGTCGGCCGGGACAGGCGAGGATATCGCCTCCATGCCGACTGCAAAAACTGCTAATCTTGCATCTAGCGATGTATTTATATTGAATCCCAAGTAGAGGAGGAGGAGAGATGGACAGCATGATTCGACCAAACGGTATGGCGGTGCGGCGCCCCTGGGCGCGCATTGTCGCCGGCACGGCAGTCGGCCTTTGCACGGCATTCGCGGCATCCGCCCAGCAAGTCGCGATCGGCACCTCCAACCCGGGTTCGATCTACCATTCCTCGGGAACCGTCATCGCCAAATTGCTCAACGAGAAAGCGGGGGTAGGCGCGACGATCCAGCCTTTCGCGAGTCCGAACGTATTTCTCCCGGCGGTCAACGCCGGTGAAATTCAACTCGGTCTCGCCAATATTGCCGAGCTGCGCTGGGCGCTCGAAGGCAAAGAACATTTCGAAGGTCGACCGCACACGAACCTGCGCGCAGTGGCGGTCATGTACCCGCTGCGCTCCGTGATTTTCGTACGCAAGGACTCGGATATCAAAAGCCTCGCCGATCTCAAGGGACGTCCCGCCGTCGACGGCTTCGCGAGCCAGAAGATCATCATTCCCCTGCTCGACGCAATGTACGCGACGGTCGGGATGAAGCGTTCCGACATGAAAGCCGTCCAGGTACAGAACGTCGTCGCCGGCGCGGATGCCTTCGCATCCG
>JAOUFA010000279.1 GCA_029858545.1 Betaproteobacteria bacterium | reverse complement strand
AGCCGATCATGCGTATCTTTGACTACTGTTGTGCCGCCTGCGCGCATACCTTCGAGGTATTCGTGCAGTCGGATCTCGACGCGCCGCCCTGCCCGCGCTGTGGTTCCTCTGCCGTGGCACGGCAACAAGTCGTGCAGATGGCGCTACGTACCGCCAAGACCCGGCGCGGCCGCGTGATCGACCTCAGTTCCCACTCGTGTCCCTGCGGGCACGCAGGAGGAAACCGCGCAGCGCGCTAGGAGGCGGCACGCTCGTGAATGGCCGAGGCCTGGCCGCGCAATTCCTCGGCATAGAGACGCGCAATCGCCGAGAGCGGGTGCTGCCGCAGGTTGATCAGGTACAGGTCGGCTGGCAGATGCGGCTCGATGATCGGATTAATGCACAACCGGTCCGAGCCGAGATCGCAGGCCACCGCGGTCAGCGGCAGAATCGTGGCCCAGCGCGAACTGCCGACGAAGTCGATCATGCCGTGCACGGAATCCATTTCCAGGATGCGCCGCACGTGGATTTCGCGCGTCCAGATATGCCGTTCGATATTCTTGCGCAGAATGTGATTCGGCGAGGGCACGACCAGATCGAGCGGCGGCAGATCGGGAAGGCGTAGCGATTCCCCCCCCGCGAAGCCCAGCGCAGGACCGCTGATCAGCACCATCCGGTCATCGGCGAACTTGGTGATTTCGATGCCTTCGTGGCGCGGCGGCTCGAGCACCACCGCGAACTCGATGTCCTGCGTCAGCACCGACTCGGCCAGCGTGTCGCTGAAGCCCTGGATCAGCCGGATTTCGACCATCGGGTAGCTTTCCGTGAACCGCGGCAGAAAGCTCGGCAGCAGCCCGCGTACCACCGAGGGAATCAGGCCGACCCGCAGCTGCCCGGCGATGTCGCCGCTCGCTTCGGCCATTTCGATCTGTGCCAGGGTGACCGAGCGCAGGATCGCGACCGCGTGCCGGTAAAAGCGCTGTCCTGCGGCAGTCGGCGTCACGCCGTTGGCGGAGCGCTCCAGCAACACGCGGTTCAGGGTCTTCTCGAGATTGCCGATCTGCGCACTGAGCGCGGGCTGCGAACAATGCTCGCGTTCGGCGGCCTTGGTAAAACTCGCCTCCTCGTAGGTGGCCACGTAGTACTGCAGCTGGCGGATGGTGATCGGAATCATGGCGAGGGTCCGGGAGCGGGGCGTCGGACTGCGCGACGCCCCGCAACTCTAACGCGGATCTTCGTTTTCATCGAAGATTTCCCCCGAAGGTTCCTGTGCCGAGCGCCGCTTCGTCGCGCGGCGGCGCGGGATGCGTCAGCTCGCGAGTTCGGAAGCCTTGATCTCGGGCACGATACCGTGTTCGATCGCCTCGCGGTTGGCGAAGTTCAGCTCGATCTTGACCCCGTTCGGGTCGAGCAGAAAGAGCTGATAGAGACCCTGGTCGCTGACCATGCGCTGGGTAAATTCGACGCCTTCGCGTTTCAGGTGCGCGAGCATCTCGGGCAGGCCGCTGGAGCGAAACGCGACGTGATCGAGCACGCCGCTGCCGTAGACGTCGTCGGACTGCTGGCCGAGGTATTGTTTGCGGTTCGCCGAGGTGTTCTTGCCGCCCGGCGTGAGGTGCAGCACGTCCTTGTCGCCGAGATAGAGCCAGACGACCGGGAACTTGAAGTCGGGGTGCCAGCCTTCGCGCATCCCGAGTATGCGCACATACCAATCGCGCGTCTTCTCGAGATCGGCGGTCTGTATCAGGAAGTGTTCAAGATGAGAGAGGGGCATGTCGATCTCCTGGTTTGGGATGGGCCGACGCGGGCGGCCCGGATCTGATCGCCGCGGGGACTCGTTGCGCGTCCCGGTCCGGCTCTGGTTAGCGGGGCGTCGCGTCTCCGCCCTCGACGATGACGTTCTCGACGATGCCGCCGCCCGCGCGCCGGAATACGCAGGCCTCCTGGTACTCGCTCGACTCGAAACAGGCCACCGCCTGCTCGAAGGTCGGAAACTCGATCACCACGTGGCGCTGGAAGGTCTCGGGGCCCTCCATGATGCGGAATTTTCCGCCGCGTGCCAGGACCTTGCCGTGGTACCGGGCGACGATCGCGGGCACGCGGTCGGTGTATTTTTTGTATTCGACAGGGTCGTCGATGCGCGAACGTGCGATCCAGTAGGCGGGCATGGTCTTGCTTTCGTGTCGGTCAATTGCCGGAGAACGCGATCGTGGGAAGCCAGGTGGCCACCTGCGGGAAGATTGCGATGGTCGCGATCGCGGCGAACAGCGCGATCCAGTACGGGATCGCGCCGCGGAAGATCTCCGCGGTCGCTCCCTTTTCCTCGGGCAGCGCCGCCTGCACGGTGAACACCAGAATTCCGAACGGCGGCGTGAGCAGGCCGGTCTCGATCGCGATGATGCCGAGGATCGCGAAAGCGAGCGGATCGAAACCCGCCGCCTGGGCGATCGGCGCGAACACCGGTACGGTAAGGAGAATGATCGAGATCGAGTCGATGATGCAACCGAGGATGAACCAAACCAGCACCATCAGCGCGAGCACCGCGAGCGGTGGAAGGCCGAATCCAAGCACCAGATCCTGGACCGCCTTGGTGATTCCGGTCATCGACAGCACGCGCGAATAGAGCTGGGCGGTGAAGAGCAACAGCAGCAGTGGTCCCGACGTGCGCCCGACCGAAACGATCACCTCGATCACCTCGTTTGCGCGCAGTCGCTTGATGAGCGACAGCACGAGCGCCGCCGCGGCGCCGACCCCCGCGCCCTCGGTCGGAGTGAACGCGCCCAGCCAGATGCCTCCCAGCACGCCGATCACCAGGGCGACGACGAGCAGGGTGCTCCAGAGCGCGGCGACGATACCGGCATCGCCGGCGTTCCCGTCGTCGTGGGACATTCCGCGGCGACGGTCGGCATGGACGATTTCTCCCACCACGGCGGGATTCGTGAATGCGACGAACTGGATGTAAGCGATGTAATAGACGACGAGCAGAAATCCGGGCAGCACGCCGGCCAGAAACAGCTTGCCGATCGATTGTTCGGTGAGCACCCCCCATACGATCATCAGCACCGATGGCGGGATCAGCATGCCCAGGCACGAGCTGCCGGCGATGCAACCAAGGGAGAACTGACGCGTGTACCCGGCGCGTTTCATCTCGGGATGCGCGATGCGCGAGAACGCCGCCGCGGCGGCGATGCTCACGCCGGTGACGAATGCGAAGATCGCGTTGGCGATCACCGTCGCCACGGCGAGCCGTGCCGGAATGATCTTCGTCAGCCGGCTCACCAGCGCATAGACGTCGCGCGCCGCGCCGCACTTGGAGAGAAATTCTCCCATTAGCATGAACAGCGGGATCACCGCGAACACGTAGTCGCGCAGCGCCTCGTACGCGGTGTTGCCGACGAACTGGCGCGCGACCTGGATATCGTCGGTCATCAGGTAGATGCCAAGCACCGAGGTCGCACCGAGTGCCACCGCGATATGCACCCCGGAGAACACCGCGCCGAGGAGCACGATCACGAGAATCGTCAGGTCGATTGCGTCGAACATGGATTTCCGCGGCGGCGCGTCACCGCCGCATCACGCCTGTTGAGGGGGTAGTGTCGGCGCATTGCCCGCGAGCGCGGCGCGGACGTTGCGGATCACGATCAACAGGTAGTTGAGCGTCGCGAGCGCGCAGGCAATGACGATGGTGAGCCGGGCCGGCCAGGTGGGCACCCGCAAGGCCCCCTCGCCTTCGTACTCGCCCTCGCTCCATGCATACCAGGCCGGATCGTAGCCGCCCCAGAGGATGAAAGCGAAGAAGGCCGCGCCGAGCAGTGCGCTGAGTGCCGCGAACCACGACTGCCAGCGCGCCGGCAGGTGGATCACGACGAAGTCCATGTGGATCATCCCGCCGGAGCGGATCGCGGAGGGCGCCTGCATGAAGCAGATGATCACGATCGCTGAGGACACCATTTCCGGCGTGCCCTGCAGCGGACTGTTGAACACGACGCGTCCGATGACATCCGCGCACACGACGAACGACAGCGAGAAACCGAGCAGCGCGGCGAATACGAGCATCGCGCGCGCAGTCCAGTGGGAAAGCCGGTCGATCATGGGCGAGGCGGGAATGACAACGCCCTCTCCGTTGCCGGAGAGGGCGTCAGGGGTTGGGATGCGCTACTTGATCGTGTAGCGAACCGGCCACTTATGACCGAGCTTCTCGGCTTCCTGGAGCGTCAGCTTGAGCACCTGGCTTGCGGGCATTCCGGCCTTGTCGAGTTCAGCCGCCTTCTGCTGCGGCCAGCCCTTGAGCGAGTTTGCCCACTCGGCGCGCACCGCATCGGGCACCTGCTTGACGTCAACGCCGAAGCCCTTGAGTTGCGCGAGCTGCTTCGGATAGTTCTCCTCGTTCACCGCGCCGGTCTTCGCCTCGTACTCCCTGCCGACTTCGAGGATGATCGCCTGCACGTTCTTCGGCAGCTTGTTCCAGCGCGCCTTGTTGATCGTCAGGCCGTGCCAGGTAATCGCGCCGAAGCCGATCTCGGTATAGTGCTTGCCGACCTCGTAGAGCTTGAAGTTCACCCAGCCGGAGGGAAACATGATCCAGCCGTCGTAGACCCCGGTTTGCATCGCGGTATAGGCATCCGGCAGCGACGACTGCACCGGGACGGCTCCGGCGTACTCCAGCCACTTGAGGTTGAGTCCCGCGCCCGCGAGCTTGCGCCCCTTCAGGTCGGAGACCTTGTTCCAGTCGAAATTGGTGCCGAGGTTGTAGCCGTTGTCGGCGATCAATCCGAGGAGCTTCTGGTTGAACTTGGTCTCGAACACGCTGGACATGTACGGCACCTTGTCGTACACCGCGCGCGCGAGCTTGACGCTCTTTGCCGGGCTCATGGTGCCAAACGGCAGCATCACCTGGAACGCCTGCAGCGGCAGGTTCGACGGCTCGAAGCAGAAACAGTATCCGCCGATGTCGATGATGCCCGATTGCACGCCCTCGAGCGTGTCGGCGACCTTCACCATCGATCCGCCGTAACCCTCCACGAACTCGATCTTGTGCTTGGTGCGCGCCGCGACGCGCTTGGTCACCTCGGGCACGAAGAAATTCTGCATCAGGTTGACGTAGGTGTTGACCGCGGGATGGCCCGAGGCGATGCGCAGTTTGATGTCGTCGGCGCTCGCGCTGCCGATACCGACGGCAAGAAGCGAACCGAACAGCGCGGTACGGACCGC
>JAOUFA010000277.1 GCA_029858545.1 Betaproteobacteria bacterium | reverse complement strand
GCTTTCATTCGACACCTTTTGGGAACAGGACCCGCAGTTTCGTTTCACCTCCATGCACGGTGCCGGTCCCGCCTGGCGCGAGCCGCTGCGCCGGCGCACGCTCGGTCTCACGCGCTGGGAGGTCGGCTACGTCAACGTCAGCGACGACGACTGGGCGGCACACCGCACGCGCCTGCTCGCACACGAGTCCTTCAGGGACCTGGAGCTATGCCAGCGCAGCGATTCCGGGCGCGAATTCTGGATCAGCACCAGCGGCGAACCCGTGTTCGATGAATCCGGCGCCTTCAAGGGCTATCGCGGCGTCAGTAAGGACATCACCGAACGCAAGGCCGCCGAAGTCGCGCGCACCCTGGAGCATCGGGTCAACCGGCTGCTGGCGGCCACCGACGACGATCGCGAGGCAATCGACGGCGTGTTGCGGGCGATCTGCGAAATCAAGGATTGGGAATGCGGCGAGTATTTCCGCGCCGATGACGAGGCGGGCGTGCTGCGCCCGCACGCCAGCTGGCACGCAGTCGATGCGCGACACGAAATCCGCGAGTTCATTGAAAGATCGCGCGGCTTCGTATTCAAGCCCGGCGTCGGTCTGGTCGGGATCGTCTGGCAGAACGCGCAGCCGCTGTGGTCGGCGGACATCGAACGTGACCCGCGCGTTATGCGCCACGATCTCGTCCGCGAGAGTCTGATGCGCGGCGCGCTCGCGTTTCCGGTATTTGCCGCCGGCAAGACCATCGGCGTGATCAGCGTCACCAGCCTGTCGGTCCGCGAACCCGACTCGCACCTGATCGCAGCGATTCAGCTGGTGGGCAACGAACTGGGTCAGTACCTATATCGCAAACAGGCCGAGCAGGTGCTGCGCCGAAGCGAGGAACGCTTTCGCAGCATGACCTATCTGTCTACGGATCTGTACTGGGAGCAGGATGCCAGCTTCCGCTACACGCGCATCGTCGGGCCCTCGCCGATCGCCATCGCGAGCATGCTAGGCAAGACGCCCTGGGAATTGCCCGGCGTTCAGTTGAGCGAAGACGAGCGCGAACACCATCTCCAGATTTTAAACGCGCGCCGCTCGTTCAGGGATTTCGTCGCCAGGTTTCTATTCCCGGACGGACGGCGGCGCTTCATCAGTGCGAGCGGTGAGCCGATGTTCGGCGAGGATGGCTTGTTCCGCGGCTATCGCGGAACCGCGCGCGACGTGACCACGGCGATGCACCGTGAGGAGGCGCTGGCTCAGTTTCGCGCCGCGATGGACATTTCGCCCGATATGATCCTCACCATCGACCCCGTGCGCCTGCGCTACGTGGACGCCAATCTCGCCGCCTTCCAGGCGCTCGGCTACAGCCGCGAGGAACTGCTCGCGATGGGGCCGCAGGATATCTTTTCGGCGAGCGCCGACCAATTGACACAGCTGTATCAGCAACTCATTGCCGGCGAACCCGGCGATGCCGCGACCGAAGGTGTGTATCGATGCAAGGACGGGTCACTGCTGCCGGTGGAATCGGTGCGGCATGCGGTGCGCTCCCCGGACGGCAACACCATCGTGGCGGTCGCGCGCGACATCCGCGACCGCTTGCGGCGCGACGAGGAACTGCGCCGCAGCAACGAGCGCTTTAATATCGTCGCGCGTGCCACCAACGACGTGATCCGCGACCAGAATCTGGCCGAAGACCTGATCTGGTGGAACGAAAACATGGAGACCATGCTCGGCTACCCGCGCGGCAGCCTGCCGCTCACGTCCGACGCCTGGTTGCAAAACCTGCATCCCGAGGACGCATCCCGCATCGTCGCCCGATTCGAGACGCTGCTCGCCTCGGGATTGACCTGGGACGAGGAGTACCGCTTCCGCCGCAGCGATGCCAGCTATGCACATGTTCGCGATCGCGGACTGCTGGTGCGCGATGCAACGGGCAAGGCGACCCGCCTGCTCGGCGTAATGACCGACATTACCGCACGCAAACACGCCGAACAGAGCATCCGCGAGCGCCAACTGCAGCAAAGCGTAATCGCTTCCTTTGGACAAAGCGCACTGGCGCACCACGATCTCGACGATCTGATGCGTGAAGCCATCGAACTTGCTGCGCGAACGCTGGGAACGGAATTGGGCAGCCTGTTCGAACTGGCGGCGGACCGCAAATCGCTGGTCCTGCGCGCGAGCGTCGGCTGGCGGCTCGATTTGCTTGGCAAGGCCGTCCTCGACCTGGACTCGAACACCTCGATGGCGGCGGTCATCCGCACCGGCGAGCCGGTTGTCGTCGAAGACTACGAGGACGAACGGCGTTATGTACGTTCCGAAATCGCCACCCAGCTCGGAATCCGCAGCAACCTGGGAGTCGTGATCCCGATGTCGAATGGTTTGTTCGGCGGCATCGCGGTTCAGTCCACTCGGCCACGACACTTCGGCGCCGAGCAGGTGGACTTTCTACAAAGCATCGCCAACACGCTCGCCGCGGCGATCGAGCGCGGCAAGACCGAGGAGCAGCTCGCGCGCCTCGCGCGCTTCGACTCGATCACCGGATTGCCAAATCGGATCCTGTTTCGCGATCGTCTCGAACAGGTTTTGGCACAGGCCAAGCGCAACGACTGGCTGGTCGGCGTGATGTTCGTAGACCTCGACCGCTTCAAGGCCGTCAACGACCGCCTTGGCCACGACTACGGCGATAAACTGCTGGCGCGCATCGGCGCGCTGCTACTCGCGGACATGCGTAGCGGCGATACGGTCGGACGGCTCAGCGGCGACGAATTCGCGGTGCTGCTGCCGAACCTCTCGCGCACCGACGACGCCGGCCTGGTCGCGCAGAAGTTGCTCACCGCACTTTCTCAACCGCTAGACCTGGACGGCCACAAGGCCTACGTCACGGCGAGCATCGGCATCGCCATGCGGCCCTCCGATGGCGAAGACGCCGACACGCTGCTGCATAACGCCGACACCGCGATGTACCGTGTCAAGGCTCGTGGCCGCAACGGCTACCAGTACTACATGCCGGAAATGAACGCGCGCGCGCACGAACGCCTCGATCTGGAAACCGATCTGCGTGGCGCCCTGGAACGCCGCGAATTTACCCTGCGCTATCAGCCCAAAGTGCGCCTGCGCGGCAACCGCCTCTGCGGGTTCGAGGCACTCCTGCGCTGGCAACACGCCTCGCGTGGCCTGGTCGGTCCGAATGAATTCATCTCCCTGCTCGAAGACACCGGCCTGATCGTGCCGGTCGGCGAGTGGGTGCTGCGCGAGGTCTGCCGCCAGATCACGGTCTGGCAGCGCGCCGGCCTGGAGGTGGTGCCGATTTCGGTCAACCTGTCGGCGCGCCAGTTCCAGTACGGCAATCTCGAGGCAACCGTGATGCGATTGCTCACCGAGGCGGGTGTCGCGCCGCGATTACTCGAAATCGAGATCACCGAGTCGTTGCTCATGCACGACGGCGACGCGGCGGCGCACAGCCTGCACGCACTAAAGGAATTCGGCGTCGGCGTGCACGTCGACGACTTCGGCACCGGTTATTCGAGCTTGAGCTACCTGCAGCGCTTTCCGCTCGACGCGCTCAAAATCGATCGCAGCTTCATCTATAACGTCGCCGCCGGCGGCGACGACGCTGCGATTACGCGCGCGATCATCAACCTGGCGCATAGCCTGAAGCTCAATGTCATCGCCGAAGGCGTCGAGACGCGCGCACAACTGGAATTCCTTGCCAAGAACGGCTGCAACGTCGTACAGGGTTACCTGCTCTCCGAGCCCGTCGCGGCAGAGGCCTGCGAAGCGATGCTGCTTGACGGCTCGAGACTCGGGTTGCGCAAGGGGCGCGAACGCGCGCCACGCGACTAGCTCGCCCTTGCCCGCGGCGCACCAGAAACATCGGGCCGGCCTTTGGCCGATATCCGGGGTATTCTCTATAATTGCCAGCCGACCCGCACAAGCGGGGAAATGAAGGCATGCTCGACCTGCCCGCGACAAGCGTCGCTATCCACGGTTTGCTTTTTCGGAACTCCAGACCCCACTTTCGATGACAAATTTCTACCGCCGGCTCCCCGGCATGCTGCGCTTCGTTGTCGCAGCGACCGCTTTCAATATGCTGGTCTTTGCCGCGTTGCGCCTGGCGTTCTGGCTCGCCTTTCGCGCTCAGTCGCCGAGCGCCCCGACCGAGGATGTCCTGTTCGGTTTCTATCTCGGAATAAAGTTCGATCTACGGCTCGCACTGCTCCTCGGTCTGCCTCCGCTCATCCTCGGCGCCCTGCCCTGGTTGAGTCCGGTGCGCCACCCGCGCATGAGCCGGCTGTGGGTGGGCTACTACGTGCTCGCGCAAATCGCGGTGCTGTTCATCTATCTGGTCGATTTTGGCTTTTACGGTTACCTTCACACGCGACTCAATTCGAGCGTTCTGGAGCACATCCGGCCGTTTTCCATCGCCGCGACAATGGTGTGGGAGACCTATCCGGTTCTTCCCGGAGTGCTCGGGCTCGGCGCCGCCGGTCTCGCCTGCTGGTTTCTCCTTAGCCACGGCGCAAGACTCGCGTTCCATCCGCAACCGGTGTCCGCCTCGAGCGGCCGCTGGTCGCGCCGCGTCCTGATCGGGGCTGTGCTCGGCGTCTACGCCCTCGGCGTATACGGAAAATGGTCCTGGTTTCCGCTGCGCTGGAGTGACGCGTATTTCTCCACGGATTCGTTCGTTGCCGCGCTCGGCCTCAACCCAGTGCTGTATCTGAGCGACAGTTTCGGTGCCAAACTGCGCCGCTACGACCTCAGTCGCGTGCGCCAGGACTACGATCTCATCGCCGGGCACCTCGAAGTCGCTCAGCGCGACGCGCAGAAACTCTCGTATGTGCGCGAGGTCGGGCCTCGCACTCCGGTTGCCACGCCGATGAATCTCGTCGTCATTCATCTCGAATCGTTCGCCGCATTCAAAGTCGGCATATTCGGCAACGGTCTGCATGCCACGCCCAACTTCGACGCGCTCGCACGCGAGGGCACGCTGTACACCAACTTCTTCGTGCCCGCCGCGCCGACCGCGCGCTCCGTGTTCACCATGATCACGGGCATTCCGGACTACGACAGCCTCATCCAGTCGGCTTCGCGCAACCCGCTGCTGGTCGAGCAGCACACGCTGGTCAACGCCCTCGCAGGCTACGAGCGTTTCTACTTTCTCGGTGGAAGCGCCGCTTGGGCGAATATCCGCGGCCTGCTTGCGCACAATATCCGCGGCCTGCAAGTCTTTGAAGA
>JAOUFA010000278.1 GCA_029858545.1 Betaproteobacteria bacterium | reverse complement strand
ACCCCGCATCTTCCCGCGAACGCCATCTCGCAGGCCGCCACCAGGAGCCCGCCGTCGGAGCGATCGTGATAGGCGAGCGCGAGGCGCTCGCGCGCGAGCGCCTGGACCGCTTCGAACAGTCCCTTGACGAGCGCGGCATCGTCCGCATCCGGAGCCTCGTTGCCAAAGCGTCCGTGCACCTGCGCGAGAATCGAGCCCCCCAGGCGGTTTCTCCCCCGGCCCAGGTCGATGAGAACGAGCTCGGTATCGCCCGCATCGCCGCACAGGCAGGGCGTCAGCGTCCCGCGCGCGTCCTCCACGGGCGCGAACGCCGAGACGATGAGCGAGAGCGGCGCAACGACCTCCTTGTCGGCGCCGTCCTCGCGCCAGACGGTGCGCATCGAAAGCGAATCCTTTCCGACCGGAATCGACACGCCGAGCGCGGGACAGAATTCAAGCGCCACCGCGCGCACTGTATCGTAGAGGGCCGCGTCCTCCCCCGGATAGCCCGCCGCCGCCATCCAGTTGGCGGAAAGTTTCACCTGATCGAGCGAGCCAATGCGCGCGGCCGCCAAATTGGTGATTGCTTCGGCTACCGCCATGCGTCCCGATGCGCTCGGGTCGATCAACGCGATCGGAGTTCGTTCCCCGATCGCGTAGGCCTCGCCCGCATAGGCCTCGTAATCGAGCAACGTGACCGCGCAATCGGCGACCGGCACCTGCCAGCGACCGACGAACGGGTCGCGCGCGCAAAGCCCCCCCACGGTACGGTCGCCGATCGCGATGAGAAAGGTCTTGTCGGCCACCGAAGGATGCCTGAGGACTCGATACACCGCCTCCTTCAGATCGATGCCGTCAAAGGAAAAGCGCTCTGGAGTGCGTGCAGCGTGCCGCACGTCGCGCAGCATGCGGGGCATCTTGCCGAGTATCGTCTCCATCGGCAGATCCACCGGGCGATCGCCCAGTTGCGAATCCTCCACGATCAGTTGATCGTCACCGGTGGCCGTGCCCAGCACTGCGAACGGACAGCGCTCGCGCTCGCAGAGCGCCCGGAACGGTTCGAGCGACTCGGGCGCGATCGCGAGGACGTAGCGCTCCTGCGCCTCGTTGCACCAGACCTCGCGTGGCGACATGCCGCTGTCCTCCGAAGGCGCGGCGCGCAGATCGAATCTCGCACCGCGTCCGGCCGCGTGGGCCAGTTCGGGCAGCGCATTCGAAAGGCCGCCGGCGCCGACATCGTGAATCGAGAGAATCGGATTCGCCTCGCCCGACTGCCAGCAACGGTCGATCACCTCCTGCGCACGCCGCTGAATCTCGGCGTTTCCGCGCTGCACCGAGTTGTAGTCGAGGTCCTCGACATTCGCTCCCGAACCCATCGAGGAGGCGGCGCCGCCGCCCATACCGATCAGCATGCCGGGACCTCCGAGCTGAATCAGCAGACTGCCCGCCGGTAGCGGTTCCTTCGAGGTGTGCTGCGCTGAAATGTTCCCCAGCCCTCCGGCGAGCATGATCGGCTTGTGGTAGCCGCGCGTGACGCCGGCCACTTCCATTTCGAAACTTCGAAAGTACCCGGCGAGATTCGGGCGACCGAATTCGTTGTTGAACGAAGCGGCGCCGATGGGCCCTTCAAGCATGATCGCAAGCGCCGAGACGATTCGCCCGGGTTTGCCCGGCCCGCCCGCTTCCCAGGGACGCACGGCGCCCGGAATGCGCAGGTTCGATACCGAATACCCGACGAGTCCCGCCTTGGGCTTGGCCCCGCGACCGGTGGCGCCTTCGTCGCGGATTTCGCCGCCGGCGCCGGTCGCCGCGCCAGGATGGGGTGCGATCGCCGTCGGATGGTTATGCGTCTCGCATTTCATGACCGTATGGGTGAGTTCCCCGTGCGCGCGGTAAACCCCGTCCGAATCCGGAAAGAAGCGCTGCGCTCGGCGACCTTCCATGATCGCCGCGTTGTCGGTATAGGCGAGAACCGTGCCGCGAGGCTGCGAGGCGTGCGTGTGCTTGATCATCGCGAACAGTGAACGCTGCTGCCTCACACCATCTATGATCCAGTCCGCATTGAAAATCTTGTGTCGGCAATGTTCGGAGTTCGCCTGCGCAAACATGGTGAGTTCGGCGTCGGTCGGGTCGCGCCCGATGCGCCGATAGGCATCAACCAGGTAGTCGATCTCTTCTTCCGACAAGGCAAGGCCCAAATCACGGTTTGCCTCGTCGAGCGCCAGGCGACCGCGCGCCGCGAGCGAAACGTGACCGAGTGGCCGCGGCGGAACATGGCGGAAAAGCGCCCGCGCCTCGTCGAACGAGCCGAGCACGGCTTCAGTCATTCTGTCGTGCAGCAAGGCCGCCAGCGCGCTGCGCGCCGGAGATATGACGCCGCGCGTCCGGACGTGGTACGCAATACCGCGTTCGATGCGCTGCACGCCTTTCAGACCGCAGTTGCGCGCAATATCGGTTGCCTTGGATGACCAGGGAGAAATCGTGCCAATCCGCGGCACGACGAGAAACAGCTCTCCATCGGATCGTACGACCGGGCGGGGGGCGCCATCATCGAGCAATCGCTCGAGCAACGCGCTTTCGGTCGCCGCGAAGACGTCGCGCGTTTCGACGAAATACCAGAACACCGCCTCAAGCGAAGTCAGCCCGGCGTGGGCGCTCCTCAGCCGGTCGAGCAGCTTGTCATGGCGGAACTCCGAAAGAGCGAGTGCTCCGCGCAGCGTCAGAATCTGGGACATCGATGGGCGAGGCCGCCGCTTGTGCGGTGCGTGCGGAAATCTTGGGTTACCAAGGGCCGATATTACCAGCACCACCCGAAGCGGGCAGGCGGCTACCTTCCCAGTCGCGGCTCCTTGGTGTCCCCGGACAGTACGAGGGCGGTTCTCACCGCCGCAGGTGCCTTCAATTCCACCGTGACTCGCCCGCTCAGCGTTCCGTTAGCCGCAATCTCCGCGCTGCCGCCGACCCTCGCTCCGGCCGGCACTGCCGTGACATTCAGGCCGCGCACCGCGATTGCCCCTCGGTCGTAGATCACGTTGGCCTTCAGCTCGGTGAATTCGGTCCGCCCCCCTGATTGTTTGCCGCCGCTTTGGACCGCCCGGGAGATATCGATCGACCCCAACACACCGCGCTCGATGCTGATATCGCCCCTGATTTGCGCACTCTCCAACAGCTTGGCCGGATCACTCGCCGACATCGAGAAGACCCCTTGCCCCTCCGCCTTTCCAGACGAAATCAAGGCCGGCGCGAATACCCCGGCATTGACATTTCTTGCCTTGATATCGCCGTCGACGCTCCAGCTTCCGCCCCACTTGATGCGCGCACTGCCGGAAAGAGGCCCTTCGTACAACAGCCCGCTCCATTCCTTTACCACCATACCCTGACGGCCTGCATTGCCCTTCATTCCGAAATCCGACAACACCACGCCCTGGCCAAATGGAACCGAAAAGCTTCCGGCAAGCAACTCGATCGCGAATTCATTGCCCTTGCGCTCAAGCCTGGCCATCAGTTTGTCAGGTCCCTGGAACGAAATGGATTCCAGGCCACCGTCGCCGGCGAGTACGATGTCCGCATCCAGCGCGGGGATTTGTATCGATCCAAACAGCTTCACCTTTGTCGCGACAATCTTGGCGCGCTTCATGCCTGCGGCCTTGACCGATCCGAGAAACAGCTGGCCAATCGCATCCTGCGGCACGTCGGCAGCCTCGATTTCAACCTTGCTGAACGCCAACTTGTCGCCAAACAGCGAACCGAATTCGGGCACCATGCGCACAGCGCCGATACGCACCGGTCCGATCGAGATCTTCTCGAATCGGAATTGTCCGCCGGAAATCAGCGAAAATTGCAGCGAACCGATCTTCACCGGCATTCCTGTCGCGTCCTTCGCGGCCCGCTCGTAGGCTTCGGTCGAGAACGGAACGAGATGCACGCCGACAAATCCGACCACCAGCGCCAATAGAAGGCCGCGGCCGACATAGGACCCCCAGGGCACCGAAGGCCTGCGCCTTCTCGGTTCGAGATCCTTGCCTGCGTCCTTGGCCCTGCGAGCCTCCTCCTTCGCGCGCCGCTTCTCCTCCTTTTCGCGCGCGCGCCGTTGAGCCTCCTCGCGCTTGCGCTGCTCCTTTTCCTCGCGCTCGCGCTGCTTGCGCTCTTCCTCCTCGCGGCGGCGCCGTTCTTCCTCCTCGCGCTCGCGCTGCCTGCGCTCGTCGTCCTCACGCTGGCGCCGTTCGTCCTCTTCGCGTCGGCGCCGGTCCTCTTCCTCGCGCCGGCGCCGATCCTCCTCACGCTCGCGCTGCTCCTTTTCCTCGCGCTCGCGCCGCTCCTTTTCCTCGCGCAATCTGCCCTGCTCGTCTTCGCGCCGGCGCTCCGCCTCACGACGCAAGCGCGCGTCTTCCTCCGCGCGTGCGCGCGAATCGCCCCCCCCTTGGCGAGAACCTTCTCCCGGGACGCGCGATCGATCGTCGGCCGATGCCCGGCGCCGCTCCTCCTCTTTGCGCCTGCGCTCGTCTTCGCTGCGCTTTCGCTCGGCGTCCTCGCGTGCAGTTCGCTCCTGATCTTGCCGAAGCTTGCGCTCGGCCTCTTCCTGCGCCTTCTCAGCGACCGAGTCATCACGCGCAAACGCCTTCACATCCGCCAGCATCGCATCGGCTTCGCGCTTCCTGCGTTCTTCCTCTTCGCGCTTCTTGCGCGCTTCCTGTTCCGCCACGCGACGCGCCTCTTCCTCGTCGCGGCGCCGGCGCTCTTCCTCGCGGCGCCGGCGCTCATCCCACTCGCTTTGTTCGCGCTCGGCCTGCTCGCGCCGCTTGCGCTCTGCTTCCACGCGAGCCGACTCCGCCGCCGCACGGGCACGCGCTTCGGCCTCGGTCTTTGCCCTTGCTTCGGCCTCGCTCCTTGCCCGCGCCTCCGCCTCGGCCCGCGCTTTGTCCTCTGTCTCGGCCTGGACTTGCGTTTGTGCCTGCGTTTCGGCGCGGGCCGCCGCTTCGGCGCGCGCTTTCGCTTCCTGCGCCGCCTTCGCTTCCGCTTCGGCGCGCAACTTCGCTTCCTGCGCCGCCTTCGCTTCCGCTTCGGCGCGCAACTTCGCTTCGGCCTCGAGCCTCAAGCGCGCCTCGACTTCGGCGCGCACTCGCGCCTCCGCCTCGGCCTTGATGCGAATCGCATCCGCCTCGGCACGCGCCCGCGCCACGGCTGCCTCGCGCTCGGCCTGCGCTCGGATCTGCGCGGCTTCGCGTTC
>JAOUFA010000276.1 GCA_029858545.1 Betaproteobacteria bacterium | reverse complement strand
CGGCCGCGAGGCTCACCTGTGCGCCGCCCTTGCCGAAACCCGCCACGCCGCCCTGGCCTTCGAAGGCGAGAGAATAGGAAGAAGGTGGAACGATGTCCGACAACTTGAGCTTGCCCTTGAACTTCGCGCTCACCGGTCCGACGCGCGCGGTCATCATCACCTGGTATTCGTTTTCGCCGATTAGCTCGATCGACTCGCAGCCGGGCACGCAGGCCTTGAGCATCTCGGGATCGTTGAGCGCGTCCCACGTTGCTTTGACCGATGCGGGAATCAGCTGCTCGCCTGTCATTTCCATCTGTGTTGCTCCTGTTTTCGGATGATCGGCTGGCTGAGCGCCAGGCCGAGGTCTACCAGACTTTTGAGATTATGCACCGGCAGGAACAGATCCACATGCGGCAGCATCGCGCGCACGCCCGCGGGGCGCGCTTCGAACTTCTCATAGCGCAGCAGGGGATTCAACCAGATCAGCTGACGGCAGGACTTGTGCAGGCGCATCATCTCCTCGCCCAGTCCCTCGCCCGCCTCGCGATCGAGTCCGTCGGAGACGAGCAGCACGCAGGCGTTCTGCCCCAGTACGCGCCGCGCCCAGCGCCAGTTGAACTCGCGCAGGCAGGAGCCGATGCGCGTGCCGCCCGACCAGTCCTTGATCGCATCCGCCACGCGTGCCATCGCCACGTCCACGTCGCGGTGGCGCAGCTGGCGCGTCACGTTGGTGAGCCGGGTGCCGAACAGGAACACCGAGACGCGGTCGCGGTCGTTGGTGATCGCATGCAGGAAATGCAGGAACATGCGCGCGTACGAGTTCATCGAACCCGAGATGTCGCACAGCACGACGAGCGGCGGGTGGAGCTCGCGCGGCGCGCTGCGCACGAGCGGTATCACGTCGCCGCCGCCGCGCAGCGACGCGCGCAGCGTGGCGCGCAGGTCGATCTTGCGGCCGCGCGGATGCGGCGTGTAGCGCCGTGTGCGCAGCTCGGGCAGCGGCAGGCGCAGCTCGGCGATCATCCGGCGCGCCTGCTCGAGTTCCTTCGCCGTCATGGAGTCGAAATCCATGCGCTGCAGCACCTCGCTCGAGGAGAAGGTGAGGCGCGCGTCGAGCTCGATCTTTTCCTCCTGCTCGCGCGGTTTGAATTCCTGCTGGCGCTGGAAGAGGGCGTCCGACAGCCGCTGGCTTTGCTGCTCCTCGGGCTTGGGTGCACGGCCTTTCACCTGCGGCAGGAGCAGTTGCATCATCTTCTCGGTGAGCTTGGGGTCGCGCCAGAAGATCTTGAATGCCTGGTCGAAGATCGGTCGCTGTTCCTCGCGCGAAATCAGCACCGAGGACATGGTCCAATACCAGTCGTCGCGGCGCGGCAGCGCCGGCGGCGCGCAGGCGATCTCGAGTGCGCGCACGCAGTCGATCACGCGGTCGGGACCGATGCGCAGCCCCGCCGCGCGCAGCAGGCGCGCGAAGTGCAGCACGTTTTCCGCGAGACGGCCCTGCGGGGCGGAAAGATCGAGTTGCGCGAACACCTTCAGGCGGCCGAGGCGGCGCTCGTCGCCTCGCCGACGAGGCGCGCGGCTTCCTCGCCCGCGATGCGCTCGATGTCGTCCTGGTACTTGAGCAGCACGCCGAGGGTGTTGTTCACCGTTTCCGGGTCGAGCGCTACCTTGTCCAGGGCGACCAGGCAGTTGGTCCAGTCGATCGTCTCGGCGACCCCGGGCAGCTTGAACAGATCGATGCTGCGCAGGCGCTGTACGAAGGCGACCACTTCCATGGTGAGCGTCTCGGCGGCGCCGGGTGCCTTGCGGCGCAGGATTTCCAGTTCGCGTTTCGCGTCGGGGTAATCGACCCAGTGGTAGAAGCAGCGGCGCTTCACCGCGTCGTGGATCTCGCGCGTGCGGTTCGAGGTGAGCACCACGATCGGCGGCTCGGCGGCGCGCACCGTGCCGATCTCGGGGATCGTGATCTGCCAGTCGGAGAGCACCTCTAGCAGATAGGCTTCGAAGGGCTCGTCGGTGCGGTCGAGTTCGTCGATCAGCAGCACGGGCGGCGCACCGACCGATTCGAGCGCGCGCAGCAGCGGCCGGCGCACGAGGAACTTCTCCGAGAAGATGTCCTGCGCGAGGTTCTCGCGCGTCGCGCTGCCCTCGGCTTCGGCCATGCGGATCTCGATCATCTGGCGCGAGTAGTTCCACTCGTAGGCCGCCTGCGCGATGTCGAGCCCCTCGTAGCACTGCAGGCGGATGAGTTCCCGGCCGAGTGACTGCGACACCACCTTGGCGATCTCGGTCTTGCCGACCCCGGCCTCGCCTTCGAGGAACAGCGG
Organism: Betaproteobacteria bacterium; assembly: GCA_029858545.1. Classification (GTDB taxonomy): domain Bacteria; phylum Pseudomonadota; class Gammaproteobacteria; order Burkholderiales; family SG8-39; genus JAOUFA01. The sequence goes on along the minus strand of JAOUFA010000276.1, from coordinate 2,904 downwards.
GCGCTTCATCGTCAGCGCCAGATAGAGCGCGGTGGCGAGACTGCGGTCGGCGACGTAGGCGGAGGAGGCGAGGAGTTGCTGGGTTGCGTCGATTGATTCGGGCAGGGGGTGGGACATGGCGGGGGGGCTCGTAAAAGACGCATTCTCCGGTATCCGCAGGCGTTGCGCCACCGGAGAAGGCGCGCAGCCGGGTCTGCTCGGCTGGCGCCGCGGGCAGGTGAAGAACGGCGTCGCGTCCCCTTTACTTCGGTCGATTGGTCGAACTGCCTGGATCATTCCAGCGGTAGCGGCAGACCTCTGTGGTCACTCCCTTTTGATGCAGGAACACGGATAGCGTCTTGAAGTTGCCGTCACCCGGGAGGCTCTTTCCATTCGTGTCTCCGCGCGCGCCGAGGAAGGTGTCAAAGTAGGTTGTCCCGGCGTACTCAAAAACCCCGAAAGCGTGCCCGAGCACATCGATGTCCCAGGCGTTGCGGCTGATGCCCTGAAAATAGGCCGGCAGGCCCTGCTTGATCTCGTCTTTCGCCTTGGGATGGGCGAACAGCCGGCGGGTGCGCGTCACGTCGACTCCGGCGCCATCGGCGCTCAGGACGAGCGCGTAGCGCGTCTCGAGTGTGCGTTCCGGATACAGCCCGCCGCATTTATTGTGGCCCTTCCAGATGAGGATCGGGTCCTTGACTCCATCGTTGTCGATATCGACCGCCGGTTCCAGGCGGTAGGGCATTTCGCGACGTCCGATTCCCGGATCGTCCGTGTCCCGATATGCGGGCGCCAGTCCCCGTTCCGCCCTGACCTTGTTGAGGTTGTCCCAGTAACTCGGGTTCTGCGCGGCAAGAAATCCGTCGATGCCCTTGTGAAAGTGCCTGAACTCCTCGGCGGTCAGTTCGACGTGCTTCAGTCGGGTAAGTCCCGGCACCTCGCCAGTTTCGGGGCGCTCGCACGGCGCCGGAACCGTGTACTCTGCAATATTGATGCGCTGCAGGTAGGCCTTGCACACCGGCGCGGCGCCGCCCCGTAGCAGCGTGAATTGAGGGGCCTTGGACTGCTGCGCCGAGGCGCCCGGTACCGCGAGTCCCCCTAGGACAGCGGCGATCAGCGCAGCCTTCTTCGCCTGAAAATATGACATGGATCCCTCCGAGCTACCTGTCATTGTTGGATCTGCTATCCCAAAACAAGAAGACGGCCGGACATGACGAGCTGCCGGGATTCTTCATGCCCCGATCGCCACAGTCCGACACCGACTCTCTCCTGCAGCACAGGTTGCCATCGCGGGGGAAACTGTATATGGCAGCAAGGAGAGCTTCAAGCACCGGATCGTGCCGTCCCGCCGCGCATAATGAAAAAGCCCGCCGAAGCGGGCTTTTTCCCGGGGAGAAATAGCCGGCATTACTTCAGCGCCGCCTCCACCGCGCGCTTCGCCATCACGGTGATCAGATGCGCGCGATATTCCGCGCTCGCATGCAGGTCGCTGTTCAAATTGTCGGCCTTCACCTTGACGTTCGCCACCGACTCGGGCGCGAACTTCGCGGCGAGCGCCTTCTCCATTTCCGGCACACGGAACGCGCAGGCACCGGCACCGGTCACCGCGACGCGCACGCCGTTCGAAGTCTCGGCGACAAACACGCCGACGATCGCGAAGCGCGAGGCGGGGTTCTTGAACTTGACGTAGGCGGCGCGTTTTGCCACGGGGAAGGACACGGCGGTGATCACTTCGCCCTTGCCGAGCGCGGTTTCGTACAGGCCCTTGAAGAACTTGTCGGCCTCGTGCTTGCCCTTGTTGGTGATCACCGTGGCGCCGAGCGCAAGCACCGCGGCCGGGTAGTCGGCCGCCGGGTCGCTGTTGGCCAGCGACCCGCCGAGCGTGCCCATGTTGCGCACCTGGCGGTCGCCGATCGAGCCGGCGAGCATTGCGAGCGCGGGGATCGCTTTCTTGACGTCCGCCGAATTCGCGACCTCGGCGTGGCGCGCCATCGCGCCGACCTCGACTGCGCTCCCCGAAACCTTGATCGCATCGAGTCCCTTCAGCGTGCCGAGGTCGATGATGTCGGTCGGGGAGGCGAGGCGCAGCTTCATTGCCTGTACCAGGCTTTGTCCGCCGGCGAGCAGCTTCGCGTCGGCGCTCTTCCCCGCCAGTGTCGCGGCGTCGGCGAGTGACGACGGGCGGTGGTAATTAAATGCATGCATGGTGTTCTCCTCAGGCTGCTTTTCTGTTGGCTTGTATTGTCTTCCACACCACCTGCGGCGTCGCAGGCATGGCGATGTCCTTCACCCCGAGCGCATCGGTGATGGCGTTGATGAAGGCGGGGGGCGAGCCGATCGCGCCCGCCTCGCCGCAGCCCTTCACCCCGAGCGGGTTGTGGGTGCACGCGGTCTCGCGCGTATCGACCTTGAACGAGGGCAGGTCATCGGCTCTCGGCAGAGTGTAGTCGAGGAAGGACGCGGTGACGAGCTGGCCGTTCTCGTCGTAACGGCAGCCCTCGGTCATCGCCTGGCCGAGGCCCTGCGCGAGCCCGCCGTGCACCTGTCCGTCGACGATCATCGGGTTGATGATCTTGCCGAAGTCGTCCACGGCGGTGAAACCGACGATCTGCGTGCTCCCCGTCTCGGGATCGACCTCGACTTCGCAGACATAGCTGCCCGCGGGGAAGGTGAAGTTCGCCGGGTCGTAGAAGGCGTTCTCGTTCAACCCCGGCTCGAGCTTGTCGAGCGGATAGTTGTGCGGCACGTAGGCGGCGAACGCCACCTCGCCGACGGTTTTCTTCTTGTCGGTGCCAGCCACCTTGAACACGCCCTTGTCGTACTCGATGTCCGACTCGGATGCCTCCATCAGATGCGCGGCGATCTTCTTGCCCTTGGCGATGATCTTGTCGAGCGCCTTCATGATCGCGGTGCCGCCCACCGCGA
>JAOUFA010000014.1 GCA_029858545.1 Betaproteobacteria bacterium | reverse complement strand
ACTTGATGCCGACCGGATCATTGTTGATTCGCAGCACACAAGCCTCCTCGCAGGGAGCGGGACAGACTCGGCCGGTGAATTCCGGGAAGTTGTTGGTCGAGTGCAGAACCTCAAGCGCGTTCTTCCAGTCCTGACGATAGGTGAGGTCATTGAAATCCGGAATGATGTTGTTGACCGGGCAGCCGCTCATGCAGAACGGCGTGCCGCAGTCCATGCAGCGAGCACCTTGGGTCTTTGCCTGATCATCAGTCAGATGCGCGACAAATTCATGGTAGTGCTTCTTGCGCGCTTCCTTGTCCTCCGCAGCTTCCTGAAGGCGCTGATATTCCAGAAATCCCGTGACTTTGCCCATTTGAACCTGAATCCTGTTTGGTACGGTCTATACGTGGTGAGTGGCTATGCCTAGCTCAGGCGGCCGCCTTCTTTTGCGCGGCAGCAAGTTCTCCCAGCGCGCGGCGGTATTCCTTCGGAAATACCTTGATGAAGCGGCTTCGCAGGCCTGTCCAGTTCTGAAGAATCTCCGCGGCGTGCCGGCTACCGGTGTATTGCACATGCCGCTCGATCATGCGCCGGACGATTACCTCATCGGCTTCGCCCAGATGCCAGAGATCGCGCGCGAGCTTGCCCTGCTGTTCCGACTCCCCAAGCACCGGATCGAGTTCGACCATCGCGGTATTGCAGCGCTTTGCAAAGTCGCCGTCCACATCGAGTACGTAGGCGATCCCACCTGACATGCCAGCCGCGAAGTTACGCCCGGTCAGGCCGAGCACGACCACGGTTCCGCCAGTCATGTATTCGCAGCCATGGTCGCCGAGGCCCTCGATTACCGCTTGTGCACCGGAGTTGCGCACCGCGAAGCGCTCGCCTCCCACGCCGCGGAAATAGGCCTCGCCTGCGATCGCGCCGTACAGCGCGACGTTACCGGTGATGATGTTCTCGACCGGATCTCCGCGAAACTTGGGCGAGGGTTGCACCATGATGCGCCCGCCGGAGAGTCCCTTGCCGCAATAGTCGTTGGTGTCGCCCACCAGATCAAGGGTTATGCCGCGCGCCAGGAAGGCGCCGAAGCTCTGGCCCGCCGAACCCGCCATACGCACATGGATGGTATCGTCCGGCAGGCCGTCATGACCGTAGCGACTGGCTATCCGGTAAGAGAGTGTGGTACCCACGGTCCGATTGGTGTTGCGGATCGGCACATCGATGGTCACCGGTTCGCCGCGTTCGAGCGCCGGCCCGGCAAGCTTGATCAAGCGGTTGTCGAGTGCCTTGTCAAGCCCGTGGTCCTGGCTCTCGACGCGCATCCGCGCGGTGCCCGCGGGCATGTCTGGCATATAGAAGACCCGCGAGAAGTCCAGACCGCGCGCCTTCCAATGTTCGACGCCGTTCTTCACGTTCAGCAGATCGCTGCGTCCGATCAACTCGTCGAACTTACGCATGCCTAGGCTGGCCATCAGCTCGCGAACTTCTTCAGCGACGAAGAAGAAGTAATTCACCACATGCTCGGGCTTGCCGGTGAATCTTCTCCGCAGTTCCGGGTCTTGCGTGGCAACCCCGACCGGACAGGTATTGAGGTGGCACTTGCGCATCATGATGCATCCTTCGACGACCAGCGGAGCCGTAGCGAATCCGAACGCGTCTGCGCCGAGCAGCGCGCCGATCACCACATCGCGGCCGGTCTTCACCTGGCCGTCCACTTGCACCGTAATGCGGCCACGCAAACCGTTTAGCACCAGCGTCTGCTGCGTTTCGGCGAGACCCATTTCCCAGGGAGTGCCCGCGTGCTTGATCGAACTCAGGGGCGAAGCGCCCGTACCACCATCATAGCCAGAGATGGTTACATGATCTGCCTTCGCCTTTGCCACCCCCGCAGCAATGGTGCCCACACCCGCCTCCGAAACAAGCTTGACGCTGATTGATGCGGCGGTATTGGCGTTCTTTAGGTCATGGATGAGCTGCGCGAGGTCTTCGATCGAGTAGATGTCGTGGTGTGGCGGTGGAGAAATGAGTTCCACACCAGGTGTCGAATAGCGTAGTTCAGCGATGTACTCGGAGACCTTCCGGCCGGGCAACTGCCCACCCTCGCCAGGCTTGGCGCCCTGCGCCATCTTTATCTGAATTTGCTCGGCACTCGCGAGGTACTCGGCGGTAACGCCAAAGCGACCCGAGGCGACCTGCTTAATCTTTGACTTCAGCGAGTCGCCCTCCTGCAATTCGATATCGACCTCGACACGCCCGGCACCGAGGCGCGAACGCAGAGTCTCTCCCGCTTTGATGGGTGCAAAACGCCTGCGATCCTCGCCGCCCTCACCGGTGTTGGACTTGCCGCCGATGCGATTCATCGCCACCGCGAGCGTGGCGTGCGCTTCGGTCGAGATCGAGCCAAGCGACATCGCGCCGGTGACAAAGCGTTTCACGATCGCCGCGGCCGATTCGACCTCCTCGAGCGGAACCGGTTTGGCGTGCCCGAGGCGAAATTCGAAAAGGCCCCGAAAGGTCATATGGCGTCGCGACTGATCGTTGATGATCGCGGCGTACTCCCTATAGGTGGAGTAGGACTTGCTTCGCGCCGCGTGTTGCAGCTTTGCAATCGCGTCGGGTGTCCACATGTGTTCCTCGCCGCGTACTCGCCAAGCGTATTCGCCACCAGTATCCAGCATGGTGCGTAGCACGGGGTCCTTTTCGTCGAACGCAGCTTGGTGAATGCGAATCGCCTCGTCGGCCACGTCAAACACGTCGATACCGTCGATTGTGGAAGTCGTTCCGGAGAAGTATTTATCCACGAAAAGCCTGGACAGCCCCAGCGCCTCGAATATCTGCGCACCGGTATAGGACATGTAAGTGGAGATGCCCATTTTGGACATCACCTTACGTAACCCCTTGCTGATCGCCTTGAGGTAGTTCTTGATCGCCTTGCTGCCGTCGATGCCCTCGGATAGTTGGCCGCGCGTTACGAGATCAAGGAGTGTTTCCAGCGCGAGATAGGGATGCACCGACTCGGCGCCGTAGGCGCCCAGCAACGCGAAGTGATGCACCTCTCGCGCGGATGCGGTTTCGACCACCAGGCCAGTGCTGGTACGCAGTCCCTTGTTGACAAGATGCTGGTGGATCGCCGAGAGCGCAAGCAGCGCAGGGATCGCCACGCGCTCTCGGTTCACTGCGCGGTCGGAGATGATGAGGATCGAGGAACCTGCGCGCACGGCGTCTTCCGCCTGGGCGCACAATGAGGCCAGACGCGCTTCGATTGCTTCCTTGCCCCAGATCACGGGATAGGTGATATCAAGTTCGCCACAGCGGAATTTGCCTTCGGTATAGCGCTCGATGTGACGGACCTTGTCCATTTCGTAAAAGTCGAGCACCGGCTGACTGACTTCCAAGCGCAGCGGGGGATTGATCTCGTCGATACCGAGGAGATTGGGCTTGGGCCCGATAAAACTCACTAAGCTGGTAACCAATTCTTCGCGGATCGGATCAATCGGCGGGTTGGTGACTTGGGCAAACAGTTGCTTGAAGTAGTGATAGAGGGTCTTGTTCTTCGCCGACAGTACGGCCGGAGGGGAATCGTTTCCCATCGAACCGATCGGCTCGTCGCCGTTCTGGGCCATCGGCGTCATGAGGAATTTGACGTCTTCCTGGGTATAAGCAAAGGCCTGCTGACGATCGAGCAACGGCACTGTCGAACGCTCGGGATGCTGCTTATCGGATTCGACGTCGTCAAGCCGCACTCGTATGCGCTCGATCCATTCTGCGTAGGGACGCGCGGAAGCAAGCGCTTCCTTCAGTTCCTTGTCGTCGATGATGCGGCCCTTTTCGAGGTCGACGAGGAACATCTTGCCGGGTTGCAGGCGCCACTTCTTAACGATCCTTTCCTCCGGCACGGGGAGCACTCCGGCCTCGGATGCCATGATCACCATATCATCGTCGGTCACGATATAGCGGGAGGGACGCAGGCCGTTGCGATCTAGGGTGGCGCCGATCTGACGACCGTCGGTAAAGGCAATCGACGCCGGACCGTCCCAAGGCTCCATCATCGCCGCGTGGTATTCGTAGAACGCACGCCGTGCGGGATCCATCATGCCGTGGTTTTCCCAGGCCTCGGGGATCATCATCATCATCGCATGCGCGACCGAATAGCCGCCCATCACCAAAAGCTCAAGTGCGTTGTCGAAGCTTGCCGAATCGGACTGCCCGTCATAAATGAGAGGCCAGATCTTCTCGAGATCCTTGCCGAGAATGGGGCTGAAGATCGCACCCTGCCGAGCACGGATCCAATTGACATTGCCGCGCAGGGTGTTGATCTCGCCGTTGTGCGCAATCATGCGGAACGGGTGCGCGAGATCCCACGAAGGAAATGTATTGGTGGAAAAACGCTGGTGCACAAGCGCGAGCGCGGATTCGACACGCGCGTCCTTGAGATCGAGGTAGTACTCGCCGACCTGGTGCGCAAGCAGCATCCCCTTGTACAGGACGGTTCGCGCCGACATGGAGGGCACATAGAATTCTTTTCCGTGCGCGAGGCGCAGCGCTTGGATCGCATGGCCAGAACTCTTGCGAATGATGTAGAGCTTACGTTCCAGCGCGTCGGTAACCGTCACTCCGGCGCCGCGGCCGATGAATACCTGGCGGATCACCGGTTCGATGCATTTAACCGATTCACCGAGTTCGGAACCATCGACCGGTACGTCGCGCCAGCCAAGCAGCACCTGACCCTCGTCCTTGATCGCGCGCTCAATTTCATACTCACACGCGAGCCGCGAGGCCGGTTCCCGAGGCAAGAACACCATACCGACACCGTACTGACCCGGCGGGGGAAGTTCCACCTGCTCGCGGGCCATCTCGGCGCGCAGGAATCGGTCCGGCACCTGAATCAGGATACCCGCGCCATCCGAGGCCTTGGGGTCGGCACCGACCGCGCCGCGGTGAGTCAGGTTCTTGAGCACCGTCAGACCCTGTTCGATGATGGCGTGCGATTTCTTGCCTTTGATGTGCGCAACAAAGCCGACGCCGCAGGCATCGTGTTCATGGCTCGGGTCGTACAGACCCTGGGCGGGCGGCGAGAAACGCTGGTTCACGGCTAACCTCTTGGCTTCAAAGTCAAAACATAGGGTTGCGGTCAGGCTGCGCGGCGCCGCACAAAAGCGACGGGCGAACCGTTGAATATACCGATTTGGACCAGACCCTACAAGAGTCCGACTCGGACGCGGGTCAACCTGTCTTGGCGCTACGTGATGCGATCGACGCGCGTATCCAGGACTCGTCCAGATCGCTCCGCAGACAGGCGTGTCCGATGGCCTTGAGAAGCACGAAGCGTGGCCGGCCCTGCGCCGCCTTCTTATCGGTCGCCATCAGTTCGAAATAGCGCTCGGCGGACAGTGCCGGCCCAGCGGCCGGCAGTCCCGCACGCTCGATCAGCCCTTGGACGCGTCGTACATCCTCGAACGCAAGCATTCCCGCGCGCGCAGACAGTTCAGCCGCCATCATCATTCCGGCGGCAACAGCCTCTCCGTGCAGCCAGTTGCCGTATCCCATGCCAGTTTCGATGGCATGCCCGAAGGTGTGGCCGAAATTGAGGATCGCGCGCACGCCGCCCTCCCGCTCATCGTCGCCAACTACCTGAGCCTTCAATTCGCATGAACGTTTGATTGCGTGAATCAGGGCCCGAGGGTCGCGCGCGACAAGGTTCTCGATGTTTTGCTCCAGCCAAACGGTGAATTCCGGATCGAGAATCAGGCCGTGCTTGATCACCTCGGCTAGACCAGCTCGCAGTTCGCGTTCGGGCAGACTGCGCAGAACCTCGACGTCAATGATGACCGCGCGGGGCTGGTAGAAGGCTCCGATCATATTCTTGCCGCGAGTGTGATTGATCGCTGTCTTGCCGCCGACCGAAGAGTCGACCTGTGCAAGTAGTGTGGTGGGCACTTGCAGAAAGGACACGCCGCGCTGATAGATCGCCGCGGCGAATCCCGCAAGATCGCCGATTACGCCACCGCCAAGCGCAAGAATCAGCGTATCGCGGTCGCAATGCGCCGCGAGAAGTTGGTCGAGTACTTCATCGAGGATCCGCCAGCTCTTGGATCCTTCCCCGGCAGGCACCACCACTTCGATAACCGTTACGTCAGCGGCTTCGAGGAGGTTCTTGACGCGTGCCATGTAAAGGGGTGCAACGTTGCTATCGGTGATTACGGCCACGCGTCCGCCGGCGAGATATGGCAAGAAAAGCGCGGCGACATCGAGCAGGCCTTCGCCTATGTGGATGGGGTAGGACCGCTCGGCTAGGGCGACTTGCAGGGTTTGCATTGGCATTACAAGGAAGTATCAGATGGTAGCGCGGCAAGTCGCTCGGTAAGTCTGTGGACCAGCATTTGTACACTCTGCGCGCCGGTGTCGATCACCAGGTCGGCGATGCTGCGGTACAGCGAATCTCGCTGCGCGTACAACTCACCCAGGCGCGCCAGCGGATCTTCGGTCGCGAGCAGCGGTCGGCTCTTGTCGTGCCGCAGACGCTCATAGAGGGCCTCAGGCCTGGCGTGCAGATAGACTACGGTCCCCGAAGACGCGAGTCGCCGACGGTTTTCATCGCGCAATATCGCGCCACCTCCGGTGGCCATAACGATGCCCTGCTCTTCGGCAAGCTGTCTGATGGCTTGGGCTTCGCGATCTCGAAAACCCTGCTCCCCTTCAATCTCGAAAATCGTTGCAATGCGCACACCGCAGCGCCGTTCGACCTCGTGATCCGAATCGACGAAGCGACGTTTCAGACGCCGTGCGAGGAGTCGGCCGACAGTAGTTTTGCCCGCTCCCATCATTCCGACGATGAAGATGTTTCCTTGGGCGGAATTCATCGGACTATTTTGCCATCGCCCCCAAACATCCCACCATGATCACTATAAAAAGAAGCGGCCGGGTGAAACCGGCCGCAATTCCGCCAATTAGAGATGCGGGGGCAATCAGCGATTCGACGAAAAACGTTCGTTCACGATGCGGGGCGTGATGAATACCAGAAGCTCGGTCTTGGCCGTGTTGTGGGTCTGGTTGCGGAAAAAGAAACCAATCAGCGGCAGGTCACCAAGGAAAGGAACCTTCGTGATGTCGGTCCGCTCGGTTTGCTCGTAAATGCCGCCAATCACGACGGTGCCGCCGTTTTCCACGAGTACTTCGGTCTTGACATGCTTGGTATTGATCTGCACGGCGCCGCCGACGATCGATCCCGGTGCATCCTTGTTGACGTCGAGCGTCATGATGATATTGCCATCGGGCGTGATTTGCGGCTTTACCTTGAGGCTCAGACTCGCCTTTCTGAACGATAGCGCGGTGGCTCCCGACGAGGTGGCTGCCTGGTAGGGAATTTCCGTGCCCTGTTCGATCAGGGCTTCCACCTGATTAGCGGTGAGCACGCGCGGGCTGGCGATGATCTTGCCTTTTCCGTCGGACTCGAGCGCGGTGATCTCGGAGGTGATGAAGCGAGAAAAATTCTGCTTGAATAGGATAAAAGAAAACGTACCGGCGCTAAATCCGTTCAGTCCTGCCGCGGGCAGATTGACCTGCTGTGCGTTGGGAGTAATGTTCGGCGTTCCAGCAACCAGCGGTCCGGTTCCAGTATTCAGCAATTGTCCGTTGGTTCCCAAATCGGAGCCGAATTGAAGGCCGCCCTGGCCAAAGGTCCGCTGACTCTGGGCGTTTAGCCCATTCTCAACGTATCCCAGACGCACGCCAAGATTCTTCGAAAAGCTGTCGCTGGCCTCAACAATACGCGCCTCGATCATTACCTGGCGCACCGCGATATCGATCTTTGCAAGAAGCTTTCGAACCTCCTCGAGTCGGCTCGGCGTGTCCTGCACGAACAGCATGTTGGTTCGCGTGTCAACGGACGCGCTGCCGCGCTTGGAAAGCAGTCTCTGCGCCGGATCCGACAGCAGTTTCTGAACGTCCACGGCCTTCTGGTAGTTGATCTGGAATGACTCGGTGCGCGTCTGTTCCAATTCGTTGATCTGTTGCTGCGATTCGAGTGCGAGCTTCTCGCGGGTCGCGATTTCGTCGCGCGGTGCAATCCAGATCACGTTGCCGTTGCGGCGCATGTCCAGGCCGCGCGTCTGCATGATGATTTCCAGTGCCTGGTCCCAAGGTACCTCCTTGAGACGCAGGGTAATATTTCCGCCGACGGTGTCGCTCGTGATGATATTCAGATCAGTGAAGTCGGCGATCACATTCAGTACCGCCCTCACCTCGATGTTCTGAAAATTGAGCGAGAGTTTCTCGCCCGCATAGCGAGCGCGTTCAGGGGTTTTTTGCTCGGTTATAGGTTTTACTTCGACGACGAACTGGGCGTCCGACTGATAGGCGTTGTGCTCCCACCTGCCGCGCGGCTCGATAACCAGCCGGGTGTTCTCCCCTTGCTGAAAGACACTCAGCGTCTGGACCGGCGTCGCAAAGTCCACGACATCAAGCCGGCGCCGCAAGTTCTCGGGAAGCGTCGTCTTGAGAAAGTCGACGATGATGTTCTGGCCCTGTTGGCGAATGTCGATTCCAGTAGTGGTATCGGACAGGTCGACAATCACTCGACCAGCACCGGAATCCCCGCGTCGAAAATCAATGTCTCGCACCGCATGGCCGGCCTCGGGCTTGCTCGCTGCAAAGGGACCCGCCGCACGGCTATCGGCACCCGCGGAAGGCGAGAGCGTGAGCACAACAGTCCTACCGTCGAGCGTCGCCTCGTGAACCAGGGTACGGCGCAGGTTCAAGATCAGGCGCGTTCGCTCACCGCTGTGTATCACATTCATACTCCGCAGGTCGCCCTCGCCCAGATCCTGGCTGTTGCGTCCCAGGGCGTTCACCGTGTTCGCAAAATCCAGTGCAATTCGAGCGGGATTGGCCGTCGCAAAGCTGGGCGGCACGCCATTAAGCGGTTCCTTGGTGGAAATTCGCACGACCACCTTGTCACCCTGCTGAGTGACATTGAACGATTCGATACTGTTGGACTGTGCGAGCGCGATTCCGTGCGCGCAAACCCAGACCGCGAGAACCTGGAGAACTGTTCTGGGTTTCATTTCTTTCCTACCTCCTGAAGCATGAGAGCGCCGACGCGTTCGACCCACTCGCCGCCACTATCTTGAACGAGTTCTTTGAGGTTAATCTGGGTTTCCTCGATGCCGGTGATGACCCCGTAGTTCTGGCCCATGTAGTTTCCCTTCTTCACGCGGTACAGGTTGGGACCAGCCTTGACCAGCCCGTAAGTATCCTGGTTCGGCCTCACGATCGCGCCGACCATCTGGATCGACTCAAGAGAAAAGGACTCCAGCGGCTCCTTGGGTCGATCAAGGTTCGGAGTCCTGCCGAGCACCGGAGCAGGCGCCACCTTCGCGACATTGACCCGGTCGGGCCGAAATGGATCCACCTCGCCCTCTGCCTGATACGGAACGGGCTCGTAGGGCTTGAGCGGCTGCAGGGGTTCAACCTTGCCGCGTAGATCCTTGGTCAATTCGTCGAGTTCCCGCCTCAAATTCCGATGCTGGTCCTGATCGCACGCCGCGACCAGCAATACCAGCCATAGGAATGCAAGGGTAAATCTCATTTATTGCCGCCCTTTTTCGTTTTGCGCTGAGCCATGATTTCCTCGTCGTCGAGGTAACGGAAAGTACGCGCCGTCGCATCCATAGCGAGGACTCCATCCTTGCCGGCCTCGATGGCAACATTGTTCAGGGTCACGATGCGCGAAAGGCGCCCCACATCGCTCGCGAAGGCGCCGATGTCGTGGTAGTTCCCAGTCACGCGCAACTGTATCGGCAACTCCGCATAGAATTCCCGCGCCGACTCTGCGGCGGCGGGTTTGAACAACTCGAACAGCAGGCCGCGGCCGAGACCGGCCTGGTTGATGTCTACAAGCAGGGCATCCATCTGCGACTTGTTGGGAAGCTGGCGCAGCAACGCTCCGAATTGTGTATCGATTTCTCTGAGTTGCTGCCGGTGCAGATCGAGATTGATTGCCTGCTTCTTCTTGTCGACGTATTCCTTCTTGAGCTTGACCTCTTCCTGCACGCCCCTTTCGATTTCTTCCAGCTGCGACTGAGTGTCGAGGAAGAATCCTCCTGTCGGTATCGTAATCAAAATGGCGAGCAGCACCACCAGCTTGGGCAATAGGGCCCAGGTCCCTGGGTCGCGCCAGTTGGTTTGCTTGAAATCCTCGATGTACCTGTTGAAATCGATCGCCATGACCTACCCCTTCTTGCCGGCGGCGTCTTTTGCCGGCGCCTTTCCGTCTTCCTGCGGTGCGATGCGCTTGAGGGACAGGTTGAGGTGAAAGTCAGACATGCGCCGCTTGTTCACGGTTGCTGCCCGGATCTCCACCAGGACTGGATTCGTGAGCCACGGCGAGGACTCGATATTGCGCATCAGCGTCGAAACCCGGGCGTTGGACTGCGCGTAGCCCGCCAAGCTTACACTCAGGCCGCGTTGCTTGACGGAAGTCAGATAGACGCCTTCGGGCATTTGCCGCACGAGCTGGTCGAGCAGATACACCGTCTGCGCGCGGTCGCGCTGCAGAGTTTCGATCACGGTCTTGCGTGCGAGCAGGGCCTGGATCTCATCCTTCAGTTTTTTGATCTCGGCAATATCCTTGTCCAGCTTGGCGATCTCGCTCTTCAAAAAGAGATTCCGATCGGTTTGTGTCTGGAGAACATTGCTGAAAAAGACGTGCGTCATTCCCACAACGGCAAGCCCAAGCACCCCGGTCAGAACCGCAAGCGTGGCGAAATGGCGCCGCTCACGCGCGCGACGCTCCGCGCGATGCGGCAGAAGGTTGATGCGGAAACTCATGATGGGTCGAACCTGCGCATCGCAAGACCACAGGCAACGATCAGCGACGGGGCATCCTGCACCAGGCGCTTGACCTGGATGCGCGATGCAGTCTGCATCGCGCCAAAGGGGTTGGCCACCACTGACGGGACCTGCGTGCGCGTGTGAACAATCTCGTCAAGACCGGGAATAACCGCCGAACCGCCAGAAAGAAGTATCTGGTCGACGCTGTTGTACTGGGTTGAGGTGAAGAAGAACTGCAGCGCCCTTTGCACTTCAACCGCCAGATTCTCCATGAACGGCCGCAACACCTCGGTTTCGAAATCGTCGGGAAGTCCGCCTGAACGCTTGGCGCTTTCGGCTTCTTCAACACTCATGCCGTAGCGACTCACAATATCCTGCGTCAACTGGTTGCCGCCGAACGCCTGTTCGCGCGCGTAGACCGACTGTTCGTTGCGTAGCACGCTCACATTCATGACAGTGCCGCCGACATCGACGACTGCGATGTTCTGTTCCTTTCCGCCCTTGGGGAGTTGCTGGACAACCAGTGCCAAAGCGGATTGCTGCGCGTAGGACTCAACATCCATGACCAGTGGCTTCAGGCCTGCGGACTCGGCCACCGCTACGCGATCCTCAACCTTCTCCTTGCGCGTTGCGGCAATCAGAACCTCCTGCTCCTCCGGACCCGACGGCGCGGGACCGACTTTTTGAAAATCGAGGTTGACCTCCTCCAACGCAAACGGAATGTACTGGTTTGCCTCGGTCTCAACCTGAACTTCTAGTTCGGCTTCGCGCAGCCCCGCTTGCACAATGATCTTCTTGGAAATCACTGCCCCGGTTGGCACCGCCATCGCCACGTGCCGCGTTCTCGATCCCAATCGTTTGTATGCGCGCTTGACAGATTCAGTCACGGCTTCGAGATTATTGATATTGCCATCGACGACTGCGTCGCGAGGCAGGGGTTCGATCGCATAGCGCTCGACCCGATAGCCTTCTTTTCCCGCCTCGACAATCTCGACCATCTTCACGGATGACGAACTGATGTCGAGTCCAAATAGAGGCGGCGCCTTCGGACTGAAAAGGTCCAGCTTCACGTGTTTTCCTTTGTGCGCCCGCGAGTTAGGAGCAATACGTAGAATTCGCCTTAAATCCTAACAACAACTCCCCATCGTGTCTAGTCAATTATCCACCCCTGGGAGCACTTATAATGGGGCCGTCCTTTTGCACTGCGCAATAACCCCCTTGGAGTGACCAAGCGCCTTGATGTGGCTTCGTTTTTTGGCATTTCCGTTGACCCTGATCGCAGGCGGCTTGGCGATCGGCGGGCTGCTGGTCGGACTGGTGCTGACGCTGGCCTACCCGAATCTGCCTTCGCTAGAGGGCCTGACCGAGTACCAACCCAAGATCCCGCTGCGGGTCTATACCGCTGAAGGCGCGCTGATCGGCGAGTTCGGCGAGGAGCGCCGCTCGGTTATTTCAATCTCCGACGTACCGCAACTCCTCAAGAACGCCATCCTCGCCGCCGAAGACGAGCGATTCTACGAGCATACCGGTATTGATTACATCGGTGTGCTGCGCGCCGCGTACTCGAACCTTGTAGCAGGCGGAAGACGCCAGGGCGCAAGCACAATCACAATGCAGGTAGCGCGCAATTTCTTCCTGTCGTCCGAAAAGACCATTACGCGCAAGATGTACGAGGCCCTGCTTGCCTTCAAGATCGAGCACAACCTGTCGAAAGACCAGATTCTGGAACTCTATGTCAATCAGATCTATCTTGGACAGCGCGCTTACGGATTCGCAGCCGCGTCGCAGACCTATTTCGGCAAATCGCTCGACAAACTGTCACTTGCGGAAATCGCAATCTTGGCGGGCCTACCCAAGGCGCCTTCGATCTACAACCCGACGGTAAATCCGCAAAAGGCCAAGCAACGCCAACAGTACGTTCTGCGCCGCATGCACGAACTCGGTCATATTTCAGTCGAGGAACAGGTCGCTGCGGGCAAGACTCCAATTCATACTGTTCGCGAATCCGCACAGTATTCGGTGCACGCGGAGCATTTGGCGGAAATGGTCCGCCAGGCGGTGTTCGAACAATATCCCGAGGAGGTCTATTCGCGCGGATTTCGCGTCTATACGACAATTCGCAAGGCGGACCAGGAAGCCGCGTACTGGGCAACGCGCAAGGGGCTAATCGAATACGACCGACGCAACGGCTATCGCGGGCCCGAAGGATTTTTCGATCTGGAGATCGACGCTGATGAAGACGACTACGACAGGGCACTTGCGGATCGCTTCGACAGCGACGACCTTCTTATCGCGATCGTGACCGAAGTCAAGCCGAAGGAAATCCGCGCTGCGCTGCGCAGCGGCGAAACGATCACTCTCTCGGGGGATGGTCTCAAGTTCGCCCTCAGTGCGCTCGACGCGAAGACGCCGCCGCGAAGACGCCTGCGGCGGGGCGCGTTCATCCGCGTGCATCGAGACGAAAAACAGCAGTGGCAGATCGCTCAACTGCCCGATGCGGAAGCGTCCTTCGTCTCGATGGACCCGCAAAACGGTGCGATCCGCGCCCTGGTCGGTGGATTTGATTTCGATCGCAATAAATTCAATCATGTCACCCAGGCGTGGCGTCAGCCGGGGTCATCGTTCAAGCCGTTCATTTATTCTGCATCGCTCGAGAAGGGCTTCACGCCCGCCACGGTTATCCCCGACGAGCCGGTCATGATCGATCCCGAGATTACTGGTGGTCAGCGCTGGGAGCCGAAGAATTTTGACGGCAGGTTTGAGGGTCCGATGCACATGCGCACCGCCCTTACCAAGTCGAAGAATGTTGTGTCGATACGGATTCTGGAAGCAATCGGACCCAAGTACGCGCAGGACTACGTGGTCAAGTTCGGCTTCGATGCCGACAAGCACCCGCCGTACCTCACCATGGCCCTCGGCGCAGGTTCCGTTACCCAGTGGCAAATGGTCCGGGCCTATGCGGTATTCGCCAATGGAGGCTACCTGATTCAGCCGTATTTCATTCAGCGCGTTCTGGACGATCGCGGCAATGCGCTCGCGGCTGCAAGCCCGCAACGAGCCGGCGACGAAGGGTTGCGTGTCATCGATGCGCGAAATGCGTTCGTCATGGACAACATGATGCAGGACGTCACACGCGTCGGTACCGCGGCACGGGCGGGGAAGTTGCGCCGACGCGATCTGGCCGGCAAGACGGGAACGACGAATGAATTTGTCGACGCTTGGTTTTGCGGTTATACGCCAGCCCTGGTCGGTATCGCATGGGTCGGATTTGATCAGCCCAAGACTCTCGGTCGCAACCAGACCGGCGGTGCGGTGGCGTTACCGATCTGGGTGGACTACATGGAGACAGCGCTCAAAGGAATACCCGAGACGCCGCGTCCTGTACCGGATGGTGTCGTATCGGTGATGACCGGGCCTGATCCGGCACAACCGGATGAGACGAAAGCGACCTCTGAATACTTCTACCGCGAATATCTTCCCGCGGAGGAGCCCGCCCCGATCACGACTCCGGCGGCGCCCGCAGCGGCGCCGACCGCGATCCCCAAATCGGAACCCACTACGCTGGAAGAACTGTTGAAGCAGTAGTTGTTGGAAGATCTCCAAGAGCCATGCGCGGCGTCCTTGTCGTCCTGACGATTGTGATGATGGTGGCCGCCTGCGGGCAGAAGGGCCCGCTTTACCTGCGTGACCAGCCGCCGGCCGGCGTGAAGCCGCAGAAGAAAGACTCCTATCAGCCGAAGCCCTACCCTGAAGAGGCGAACAAGCACGATGTCAGCATCGACGTCGACAAGAGCGATCCAGTCGGTCAATAGCACGCCGCACCGCCGGAAAATTTGAGAGCGCATGGTTTTTCACTATCGCGAAGGCTCGCTGCACATCGAGCAAGTACCGCTTGAGAAGATTGCGCGCCGCTTTGGCACCCCCTGCTATGTATACTCGCGTGCTGCGATCGAGCACGCCTACGATGAATTCGAGCTCGCGCTAAAGGGCCGGAAGTCCCTGATCTGCTATTCGGTAAAGGCCAATCCCAATCTGGCGGTACTCGCCCTGATGGCCCAGCGCGGCGCCGGATTTGACATCGTGTCGGGTGGCGAACTGCGTCGCGTACTTGCCGCCGGGGGAGATCCGCGCAAAGTCGTGTTTTCGGGGGTCGGCAAAACCGAGGCAGAAATAGAGTCCGCGCTACGCGCTGGAATACTTTCCCTGAACCTCGAGTCAGAGGCCGAACTGGAGCGCGTCGACCGTGTAGCGCAGCGCCTGCGCCGACGCGCTCCCGTTGCCTTCCGCGTCAATCCGGATGTCGATCCCGGGACCCATCCCTACATTTCGACCGGGCTGAAGCAAAACAAGTTCGGCGTTGCCTACGAAGATGCCGAGCGCCTCTACCGGGATGCGGCGCGCCGGAAGTGGATCCGACTCGTGGGAATTGGCTGCCACATCGGCTCGCAAATTACGTCTATCGCACCTTTTGTCGACGCAGCAGGTCGTCTCATCGCGTTGACCGAGCGACTCGCGAACGCGGGCATTCGACTTCGGCACATCGACCTGGGCGGAGGATTCGGCATCCGTTACAGCAATGAAGACCCGGCAACGGTCGCGGAGTTTCTCGATGGTACGCTCGGTATGCTTGCCGACCGAAGCGAAGTTCTGATTGTTGATCCCGGCCGTGCCCTTGTCGGCAATTCCGGCGCGTTGCTTGCGCGGGTGGAGTATGTCAAGCGGGGCGAAGCGCGGAACTTTCTGGTCGTCGATGCTGCGATGAACGACCTGCTGCGCCCCTCCCTCTACGATGCCTGGCACGAGGTGCGCACTGTGTGTGAGGCGCCCGATGCCGTCGAGGACTGCTATGACGTGGTCGGACCGGTATGCGAAAGCGGCGATTTCCTGGCACATGAGCGCCGGCTTGCCGCGAAGACTGGTGATCTGCTTGCCATATTGTCCGCCGGAGCGTACGGTATGTCGATGAGTTCCAACTACAACTCGCGTCCGCGAGCAGCCGAGGTCATGGTGTCTGGACGCACGGTGAAACTTATACGGCGCCGAGAAACAGTGCGCGATCTGTTCGCCCTGGAGTCGATTCCGCGATGGAAGGAAGACTAGGGTTCCCGCCCTAAATTGCCAGCAGACAATGAAGATTATCGTGGCGCCAAACATTTCCACATCGTGAAGGTCTTCGTCCGCTTGACAATTTTCGCGCTCCTCGCTGCGGGAGTGGCGATGCTGCAGGGTTGCGGAAACGACGCCAATTCGGCTAAACGCCCGGCAGGTCCTTCTGCGGTGCAGGTAATGGTCGCCGCAGTCGAGCGCAAGTCGCTTGCGATGCGGATTCAAGCCATCGGCAACATCGAGCCCTATTCGACAGTCGCCCTGAAGGCGCGCATCGATGGCCAAATCGTCGAGGTGAACTTCCGGGAAGGCAGCGAGGTGAGGAAGGGAGACATCCTCTTTCGTATCGATCCCCGTTCGTTTCAGGCGGCCCTAGATCAGGCAGAGGCGAATGCGATGCGCGATGCCGCGAACCGTGATCAGGCGCGCTCCCAAGAGCGTCGTTACCAGGAGTTGCTCGCCAAGAATTTCGTCTCCAAGGAAGCCTATGCGCAAATGCGGACCAATGCGGAGACCGCGGCGGCCACCGCGAAGGCGAGTCAGGCGGCCCTTGAGAATGCCCGGCTCAATCTGGAGCACTGCACAATTCGCTCGCCGCTTGCGGGCTTCGTCGGACGCGTGCTGCTGCAAGTAGGCAATCTCGTCAAAGCGAACGACACAGCGGCTCTGGTGGTCATTAACCAAGTCCAGCCGGTGTACGCGACGTTTGCCGTGCCGGAGCAAAGCCTCCCCGTGATACGCGCCCAGCAGGCGCGCGGTGCGCTTCAGGTCACCGCGGGATCCGATGCAGAACATTTCCTCGCACGGGGAAGTTTGGTGTTCATCGACAACGCGGTGGATCAGACCACTGGCACGATTAAGATGCGCGCGAAATTCGATAACAAAGACCTCGCGCTTTGGCCTGGACAGTTTGTCAGCGTGAGCGTGAAGCTCTATGATCAGAACGACGCAATCATCGTCCCGGCGCGAGCGCTGCAGACCGGCCCGCAGGGTCAGTACGTCTATGTCGTCAGGCCGGACATGACCGCTGAGGTACGCAAGGTCGTGGTCTCGCGCAGCGAAGGCGACATCGCGGTTATCGGTGCCGGCCTGCAAGTCGACGAAAAGGTGGTCACGCACGGGCAGCTGCGTCTCAACCCGGGAGTGCGAGTCATTACCAAACCTCCGGCGCGACCGTCGTAGTGCATTCATCGGTGCCGTGAATCTTTCCGAATTGTTCGTGCGACGCCCGGTCATGACGATTCTCGTCATGACCGGCATCCTCGTATTCGGTGTCATCGGGTACCGTCTTCTGCCGGTGAGCCAGCTGCCCAACGTGGACTTTCCCACCATTCGGGTATCGGCCGAACTACCCGGCGCGTCTCCCGAGACCATGGCTTCGGCGGTCGCCACACCGCTGGAGAATCAGTTCTCGACGATAGCCGGCATCGATCAGATGACCTCGGTGAGCGGCCAGGGATCGACGCAGATCACGATTCAGTTCAGTCTCGATCGTGACATTGACGCCGCCGCTCAGGACGTCAATTCCGCGATCGGCGCGACAGCGAGGCTGTTGCCGGCCTCGATGTCGACACCGCCCTCGATCCGCAAAGTCAATCCGGCAGATTTCCCGGTGTTCTTCCTCGCGCTGACCTCGGAGACGCTGCCCATCTCGACGGTGAACGAGTATGCGGAGACTTATCTCGCGCAGCGCATCTCGACCATCAACGGGGTCGCCCAGGTGCAGGTCTTCGGGCAGCAGAAGTACGCGGTACGGGTACAGGTCGATCCCAATGCACTTGCCGCGCGCGGTGTGGGAATCAACGAGGTGCAACAGGCCATCGCAAGCGCGAACGTCAACCTGCCGACCGGCACGCTGTACGGCAAAAATCGAATGTTCGCGGTACAAGCAACCGGGCAGCTTTACGACGCGGCTGCTTTCCGGCCGATCATTGTCGCCTACCGCGGCGGCTCGCCCATCCGGCTCAGCGAGATTGGCCGAGTCATCGACAGCGTGCAATCGGACAAGGTCGCCGCGTGGTTCAAGGATCAGCGTGGGATCGTGCTTGCCATCCAGCGCCAGCCGGGTACCAACACTATCGAAGTGGTGGACGCCGTGAAGAGGCTGTTGCCCACGTTCCGCGCCGAGGTACCGCCTGCTATCAATATCGACATCCTCTACGATCGCACCGTCATGATCCGCGCCTCGGTGGCCGAGGTTCAGACTTCGCTCCTGATCGCGCTAGCGCTGGTAGTGATGGTGATCTTCATCTTCTTACGCAACATTCCGGCAACGATTATCCCTAGCGTGGCCCTGCCGATGTCGATCGTTGGCACATTCTCGGTCATGTACGTATTGGGCTATAGCCTGGACAACATTTCGTTGATGGCGCTTACCCTGTGCGTAGGTTTCGTCGTCGATGACGCAATCGTGATGCTTGAGAATATCAGCCGACACATCGAGATGGGCAAGAGCGTGATGCAGGCGACACTCGACGGGTCGAAGGAAATCGTATTCACGATCCTATCGATGACGCTGTCGCTCGCCGCCGTATTCATTCCGGTTCTGTTCATGGGCGGCATTCTCGGCCGCCTGCTTCACGAATTTGCCGTTGTAATCATCGCCGCAGTTCTCATTTCCGGGTTCGTCTCGTTGACACTCACGCCGATGATGTGCAGCCGAATTCTAAAGCCGCATGACCCGTATGCCCGTCATGGGAAGATGTTCATGGTGTTCGAGCGCGGTTTCGACGCGGTCCGTCACCTGTACGCCAGCAGCCTGAGTTGGGTGCTCGCGCACCAACGGCTCGCCATGACGGTATTTCTTGGCATCATCGTTGCGACCGGGGTGATGTTCGCGCGCGCCCCCAAGGGGTTCCTGCCGAGCGAGGATTCGGGCCAGTTGTTTTGCTTTATCGAAGGTCCACAGGACGCGTCGTTCGAGAGCATGGTAGGGCTTCGGCAACAGGTGGCGGATATCATTCGCCAGGACCCGAACGTCGAAGCGTTGATGTCGTTCGTCGGCTCGAGCAGCGTAAATCCGTCGCTGAATATCGGACGTATCACGATCGCGCTCAAACCCTACGGACAGAGAAAGCCGGCCGACCAGGTTCTGCGGGAACTACGGCCGAAGCTCGCCAGAGTGGTCGGCGCGCGCACCTTCATCCAGAACGTGCCTACCATTCGCATTGGCGGACAGCTGACCAAGAGCGCCTATCAGTACGTGGTGCAGGGAGCGAGCACCGACGAGCTCTATGAGTGGGCGCCGCGCATTGAACAGGCGCTGCGCGGGTTGCCGGGCCTGATCGATGTTTCGAGCGACCTGCAAATCGCTCGCCCGCAGGTCAATGTCGAGATCGATCGAGAGCGGGCCTCGGCGTTGGGTCTTTCGCCGCAGACAATCGAAAACACGCTTCACTTCGCGTTCGGCGCTGCCCAGGTCTCGACGATCTACACTGCAACGAACCAGTATTGGGTGATTCTGGAACTCGATCCGAAACATCGGGCGGACCCTTCGGCACTTTCTTTGCTGTACGTACGCTCGTCGAATGGGGCGCTCGTCCCACTCAGCGCCGTGGCCAAGCTGTCGTACAACGTCGGACCGATGTCGGTGACGCACTTAGGTCAGTTACCTTCGGTAACGTTCTCCTTCGATCTGCGCCCAGAACTTGCGCTATCCGAGGCGATCGGGCAGGTGAACCGGGCGGTCGGCGCGCTGCAGGTGCCTGCGACGCTCAACATTTCCTTTCAGGGCACCGCGCAGGCGTTTGAGAGTTCCATGCAGGGTATTGGCATACTGCTGTTGCTCGCGATTTTCGTCATCTACTTGGTGCTGGGTATACTCTACGAGAGCTTTATCCATCCGCTCACCATCCTATCCGGCCTGCCCACTGCCGGCCTCGGTGCACTGGTCACCCTTATGGCGTTCGGCATCGAGCTCAACATGTACGCGTTCGTCGGCATCATCATGCTGGTCGGCATCGTGAAAAAGAACGCCATCATGATGATTGATTTCGCGATCGAGGCGCAGAAGAAGGATGGCAAGGCGCCCGCCGAGGCGATCTATGAGGCGGGAATAGTGCGTTTCCGGCCGATTATGATGACCACCGCTGCCGCGCTCATGGGCAGCCTGCCGATTGCGCTTGGCCACGGCGCGGGAGGCGCGGCACGCATGCCGCTTGGTCTTTCAGTGGTGGGCGGGTTGCTGCTTTCGCAGGTGCTAACGCTGTACATCACCCCGATCATCTATCTCTACTTCGAGCGACTGCAGCAATGGCTGCATGCGCGTCAGCTCAGCGTAAGTTCCTTGCCGCAGGTGTCGCGCTAGAGCGGAGTTCCCCGGGACCAATAACGCGCCAACGCCTGACTGGTCAGCCTAAAGCCTGTTCGAGCACGCGGGCGACGTGCAGCGCCGGTCGCCGCGATGCCTGGCCGATCTGATGTCGGCAACTCGTGCCGTCGGCCACCACGATGCTGTCCGCTTCGGCCGCGCGTATCGCAGGCAACAATGCCGTCTCGGCCATCTTCATGGAAATGTCATAGTGCTCGGCCTCCATGCCGAAACTTCCCGCCATGCCGCAGCAGCTCGATTCGATGGTCGCGACCCTTAGCTGGGGAATCAGACCCAGCGTGCGCTGCACGGAACCCATCGCGTCGAAGGCTTTCTGGTGACAGTGGCCATGCAGCAGCGCGGTGCGAGGCAGCGGGTTCAGTTTCAACGTAAGAGTTCCCGCATCCGCCTGACGGGAGAGAAACTCCTCGAACAGCATCGCCTCACGCGCGACCGCCTGTGCGCCCGCACCCGGAAGCAACACCGGCAGTTCGTCCTTCAGGCCGAACAGGCAGGACGGTTCCAGGCCGATGATCGGCACACCGCGCTCGGCCCAGGGCGCGAGCGCCGCAATGAGCCGTGCGGCTTCGCGCCTTGCTTCATCGGGCATGCCCGCAGCGAGAAAGGTGCGTCCGCAGCACAGTGGGCGCTCGCCGTCGCCACCACTCGCAATTCTTACTTGGTAGCCGGCGGCGCCGAGTACCTTCAATGCCGCGCGAGCATTTTCGGGTTCGAACCAGCGATTGAAAGTGTCGACAAACAGCAAAACCTCACGTGTTCCGGTCGCATTGGTCGATTCGTGATCGCGAAAAGCATCACCGCGCCAGCGCGGTAGTGCACGTTTCGCCGAGAAACCCGTGAGCGCTTCACGTAGTGTGCGCAACGGCCGAGCGTTGGCAAGATTCATGAGCGGGGCGAAACGTGATGCCCAGAGCGCATAGCGTGGCAGATAGCCGACGAATCGATCGCGCAAGGTATGGCCGCGGAGCGCTTTGTAGCCGGCGAGAAACTCGATCTTCATCCTGGCCATGTCGACCCCGGTAGGACATTCGCGCTTGCAGCCTTTACACGAGACGCACAGATCCATGACGTCCTTCACGTCCCCAGAGGTAAGCGCGTCGCTACCCAGTTGGCCCGAGAGCGCGAGCCGCAAAGTATTTGCGCGGCCACGCGTCAGGTGACGCTCATCAAGGGTCGCGCGATAGGATGGGCACATGCTGCCGGCGTCGAACTTGCGGCAGTGTCCGTTGTTGTTGCACATCTCGGCGGCCTTGTCCAGGCCGCCCCACTCGGACCAATCGAGTACCGTCTTCGGCGGCACCGTCGCATAGCCCGGCGGGAAGCGAAACAGGGATTTGTCGTCCATCTTCGGTGGGAGCACGATCTTGCCGGGGTTCATCAGCCCCTTGGGGTCGAGCCAGGACTTGATTTCGCCGAGTGCCGCGGTAAGGCGTGGGCCAAAGAAGGGCGCGATCCACTCCGAGCGCACCAGGCCATCGCCATGTTCGCCCGAATAGGAACCTTTGTACTGTTTGACAAGCGCGCAGGCCTCCTCGGCGATCGCGCGCATCT
>JAOUFA010000275.1 GCA_029858545.1 Betaproteobacteria bacterium | reverse complement strand
CACGATCTCGCCCAGCATCTTGCCCGCCTTCTCGGCCACCTCCACCGAACTCCCCGCCATCTCGCCGATCTCCTGCGCCGCCACCTGGCTCCTTTCAGCGAGCTTTCTCACTTCGCCCGCGACCACCGCGAAGCCCTTGCCGTGCTCGCCCGCGCGCGCCGCCTCGATCGCCGCGTTCAACGCCAGCAGATTGGTCTGGTAGGCGATGTCGTCGATGATGCCGATCTTCTTCGCGATACTCTTCATCGCATCGACCGTCTGCTCGACCGCGGCACCGCCCTCATCGGCCTGCGTCGCCACCTGAGTCGCCATGCCGTCGGTCACCTTGGCGTTCTCGCCGTTTTGCGTGATCGACGCGGTCATCTGCTCGATCGAGGCCGAGGTTTCCTCGACGCTCGCCGCCTGCTCGCTGGAGGCCTGGCTCATCGACTGCGCCGTGGCGCTCACCTCCTCGGAAGCCGACGAAAGCGCGTCGGCGCTCGCGCGCACCTCGCCCACCACCTGCCCGAGCCTGGTCGCCATTTCGCCCATCGCCGCGATCAGGCTGGTGGTATCGCCCTCCCGGACCTCGACCTTGAGCATCAGGTCGCCCGCGGCGATGCGCCGGGCCACCTCGGCCGCGTAGCCGGGCTCGCCGCCCAGTTGCTTCACCAGGCCGCGCGCGACGAGGAAACCCAGCAACGCAATAAGCAGCGCGAGCGCGCTCAGCACGGAGATCAGGGTGAATTCGGTACCGCGGAGCCGCGACACACGGGCCGTCAGAATCCGCTCGAGCTGCTTCGTTCCGTCGTCGACGAGCTTGAACTGGGCGTCGATCACGTCGGTGTAGGTTCTGAAGAATTCGCTCCCGGCAAAGTTGAGTGTCTCGTTGCGCAAGACTTCTTCTTCGGAGAGCGACAGCACACGCTTGACCTGCTCGGACGCCGCATCCGCGATCGCCGCAAGCGCCGCGCGCGACGCCGGATCGGCATCGAACGCCTTGCCCAGGTAGATTGTCAGCCCGCGCTGCGCCGCGCGCGCGCGCTCCAGCAGTCCGGCGAGTACCTCGCGCTCGCGCGCGGTTGCCGAATGTCTGGCGAGCATGCCGGCGCCCCGCGCGCGCGCCTGGCCAAGCTGCTCGGTAAGCGTCGGCAGCCGGTCGAGCAGCGCCATGACGAGAAAATACCCGTCGGCGTCGGGATCCAGAGAAAGCCCATAAGCGTCCGCGGTCAGTGCGAGCAGGTCCATCAAGCGCGTAATCGCCGCGGTATGGCGCGTAAAACTCTCCGCGCCATTGACCGTACGCCCATCCAGATCGCTCAGCAGACGCTCCAGGTCACCCTTTGCCTGCAGCCACTCGCCGCCGGCCTTGCCGGCCGCGCCGCCGATCGCCTCGCCGAACACCAGCGCCGCGCGCGCCACCTCCGCGCGCTTGGTCTGGCGCGCCGAACCCGCGGAGGCGTCGCCGCCGAGTTCCAGCGCAGCGAGCCCACGGTGCTGCTGTGCGAGGCGAATCAATTCGAGCAATCCCTTGACCGGCCGCATGCCACGACTCTCGGACTCCGCGGCGCTGATGGCCTTGTTTGCCTCGGCAACGTACAACCAGGTCGGCACCGACAGCAGCACGATCGCCAGAATTCCGAGCAGTAAGAACTTCTGCCATACCTTCAGTTGATCCAGCATCGATTTCATGGCGCCCACCTCCTTCTTATTTCATCCGCAATTCGAATGCCGCAAACCGCTGCGCTGTGCGACGCCTAGCTGCCCGTGAACGCGCTGATTTCCTGCGCGATCGCGTGCAGCGGCAGGACCCGGTCGATGCAGTCGAGCTTGATCGCTTCCTTCGGCATGCCGAACACCACGCAGGTCTTCTCGTCCTGCGCCAGCGTGCGCGCGCCGGCCTCGTGCATTTCCTTCAGCCCGCGCGCGCCGTCGTCGCCCATTCCGGTCATGATGATGCCGAGCGAGTTCTTCGCGGCGTGATGCGCGACCGAGCGGAACAGCACATCGACCGAAGGGCGATGACGGTTCACGACCGGCCCGTCGCGCACTTCGACGTGGTACTGCGCGCCGCTGCGCGTCAGCTGCATGTGCTTGCCGCCGGGTGCGACCAGAGCGCGCCCGGCGATGACGCGGTCGCCGTTCTGCGCCTCGCGTACCTCGATCTGGCAGACGCTGTCCAGGCGCTGAGCGAATGCGGCGGTGAATTTCTCCGGCATGTGCTGCACCACGACGATGCCGGGGGTCACGCGCGGCAATGCAGAGAGCACCGATTCCAGCGCCTGGGTACCTCCGGTCGAGGTACCGATCGCGACGATACGATCGGTCGTCTCGCGCAGGCCATCGGGAAGACCCGCCTTGGTCGACGGATCCTGGATGCGCGCCGCGAGCGGCGCCCCCCCGGCCGGCAGCAGGTTCTTCACGTTCGCGCGCGCGGCCGCCTTCACCACCTGCGCCAGATCGGTCGCGTCATCGAGCAAAAAGGCCTTGATCCCCACCTTGGGCTTGGCGACGATCGCCACCGCGCCGGCCACCAGCGCCATCATCGTCGTCTCGGCGCCCTTTGGCGTAAGGGTCGAGCAGATCACCACCGGCGTCGGACGCTCGGCCATGATCTTCTTCAGAAAGGTGATGCCGTCCATGCGCGGCATCTCGACATCGAGCACGATTACATCGGGCCAGTCCATCTTCATGCGCTGCATCGCGAAGAGCGGATCGGCGACCGCGCCGATCACGTTGATGCCGCGATCACGGGACAGCGCCGCGCCAATCGCCTGGCGCACCACCGCCGAGTCGTCGACGATCAGGACATTGATCATCGCCATCTTCGCATCAGCCGGCCACCGCCGGCGCGGCCCGCTCGGCGCGTTTCATCCATACGTCACCGCTCCACAAGTCGAGGATCACGTTGCGGTGGCCATTGCCGCCGAGATCCTCGGCGCTAAGCCGGTAGCCGTACTGCGCGACCAGCTGCCGCCCGACCTCGATGTTGCGATCGGAAATATCGGTGTGGCGCTTGTTCTTCTGGACATGGTCGAACATATGCCCCCCGCCGAAGATCTTGACCTGGTACTCCGCGGGCCGGGTGCGCGTACGCTGCAGCTCGCGATGGAACAACTGCATCACCTCGTCGGCATAGCGTCCGTCGAGCGCTTCGCTCGGCCTGCGTTGCGGCCGCTGCGGCAGCATGTAGTGGCTCATTCCGCCGATGTGCTGCTTCGGATGCCAGAGGGTAATCGCCACGCAGGAGCCAAGCAGCGTGCGGATGCGCGTTTTTTCCTCGCCGAAGTAAAACTCTCCGGGCTGGAGAAAGATCTCGATAATGTCCTCGGGAGCGCCTTTTTTCATTGTCGGCAACGATCAGGGTTTGCGGTAAATCGAGGGCTGCACGACCTTGAGCGCATCGCTCACGCCGTTCAGGCTTTCCGAGTGGCCCACGAACATGTGCCCCCCGCTGCGCAGCGTCGGCGCGATGCGGGTGACGACCTCGCGCTTGGTTGCCATGTCGAAGTAGATCATCACGTTTCTCAGGAACACCAGGTCGAGTTCGCCCAGCTCCGGGAGCTTGGCGATCAGGTTGATCTGCATGAACCTCACGCGCTGGCGCAGCTTCGGATCGATGAGGAAGGTACCCTCCTGCGCACCGACCCCTTTCAGGCAGTACGCCTGCAACAGCGGTCGCGGAATGGTCTTGGCGCGCGCCATCGCGTAGTGGCCGTTGCGCGCGCGATCGAGCACGCGGCTGGAGAGATCCGAGGCGAGCACTTCCCACGAACCCTCGCCGAGCGTTTCGGCGAGCGTCATCGCGATACTGTAGGGCTCCTCGCCGCTCGAGCTCGCCGCGCTCCAGACACGAAACGTGCGTCCGGGCGTGTGCCTGGCAAGGATCTTTTCGCGCAGGTAGTCGAAATGCTTCGGCTCGCGAAAGAAGTGGGTTTCGTTGGTGGTCAGCAGATCGATCGCGATCTGCAGCTCGCCCGGGTGCTCGCTGCCGCGCAGCAGTTCGAAATACTCGCCGTAGCTCGCGAGCTGATGATGCCGCAGGCGCTGCGCGAGGCGCCCCATGACAAGCGCCCGTTTCTGGTTCGAAAGATTGATCCCCGCGACTTGATAGATCCAGGTCTTGATGCCCTGGAATTCCTGCTCGGTGATCGCCGTATGAAGCGAAGCATGCGGCGACACGGCCCCGCCCGCGGCATGCGCCGCGCGGCGGCGCTCGGTCGTCTGCGACGCAAGGCCCGGAATTGCCTCCATCGGGATTCCGGCTAGGCGTGCTGCGCGCTTGCCTGCGCCGCGGGAAGCGCCTGCATCTCGGCGCCGCCGGTCAGCAACGCGAGCTCGTCGATCGAGAGCACCTTCGCGATATCGAGGATGATCGCGAACTTCTCGCCCATCTTGCCCATGCCGCTGATGAAATCGGCGCGCAGGTTGGCGCCGAAGCCGGGCGCCGGTTCGATGTCCGCGTCGGCGATATCGATCACCGCGCTCACCGCGTCGACCACCACGCCGATATCGTGGCGCTCGTCCTGCTGCTCGACTTCGAGTATCACGAAGCAGGTGCGCCGCGATACCTCGCTTGCGTCGCGCCCGAAACGCACCGACAGGTCGATCACCGGTACCACGCGTCCGCGCAGATTGATGATGCCGCGCATGTAAGGCGGCATCATCGGCACGTCGGTGGGCTTGCGGTATTCGATGATCTCCTTGATGGTCGAGATCGGGATCGCGAATACCTCGGCGGCCACCGTGAAGGTCAGGTACTGCTGGCCCTGCGCGAGCGCCTCTTCCTGGGCGCCCTGCACGGCCTTGCGTTCCGAACGGATCAATGCTCCCATGGCTTTTCCCTTGCTAGAACTTCACGAATTCCTTGGATTCCGGGCCGTTCCCGGCGGGGTGCAACGGACGCGCCGGAGCGTGCGGCGGCTGCGCGGACGCTAGCGCGCGGTGCGCGGCGGGAGCAGCGCGCTTGGTACGCGCGCCGGCCGACTCACCCGCCTCAAGCTTGAAGAATCCGATCAGCTGCTGGAGGTTCTCCGCCTGGCTGCTCATCTCCTCGGCGGTGGCCGCGAGTTCCTCGGAAGAGGAGGCGTTTTGCTGCGTGATCTGGTTCAGCTGCACCATCGAGGTGTTGATCTGGCCGACACTCGACGACTGCTCCTCGGAGGCCGCGGTGATCTCCTGCACCAGATCGGAAGTCTTCTTGATCGCCGGGACGATTTCGCCGAGCAATTTGCCGGCC
>JAOUFA010000013.1 GCA_029858545.1 Betaproteobacteria bacterium | reverse complement strand
TGGGCACAGCCATGCGCTTTGGCGAGCGCCGCTTTTTCGTCGGAACCCACGGTGCCGATTACGGTCGCGCCGATGGCCTTGAGCCATTGGCACGCGAGCAGCCCGACGCCGCCCGCCGCCGCGTGAAGCAGCACCGTGTCGCCCGGCTTGACTGCGTAGGTGCTGTGAATGAGATACTGGGCCGTCATACCCTTCAGCATGATGGATGCTGCCTGTTCATCGCTGATGCCGGCGGGAAGTTTGACCAACTTATCGGCCGGATAAAGACGCAGCTCCGAGTAGGAACCCGGCGGCTGGCCGGTATAGGCGACCCGGTCGCCGGGTTTCACGCTTGTCACACCCGAGCCCACCGCCTCGACGACGCCGGCGCCTTCGTTTCCCGCCACGCAGGGCAGCGGAAGCGGATAGAGTCCCGTGCGCTGATAGGTGTCGATGAAATTGACGCCGATCGCGGTGTGCCGGATGCGTGCCTGACCCGGACCCGGGTCGCCGACCGGCACGTCCTCCAGCACCAGAACCTCCGGGCCGCCGAGTTTGTGAAACCGAATTGCCTTCGCCATCAGATTCTCCTCGCCATGGTTGGTGCGCTACGTCCTGTTTCTGTCTGGTTTGTCCGGCCCCGGCGCCGCCGACGCTGCTGCGCCGGTCGTGTCGGCAGCTGCCCTGCCCTCCGCCGCCTGCTGCATCGCGAACCAGGGCCAGAGTAGGGGGTTGGCCTGGGGATTGCCGGCCTGGGGATCGCCAGATCGCGCGGTGTCGGGTCCGCTGGCCGGTTTCGTCGCATCCCCCGCAGCACGCATCGCGAGTAGCGCAGCCTTCTGCATTTCGAGGCCCTGAATGGCGAGCTTGACCATGTTCAGATTGGCGCTCAGCCACCCGTCGAGCGCGCGCAATTCCGCGACGCGCTTCTCGACCTCTTGCGGATCAAGCGTAGGCATCGCCATGCCGGGCACCGGAATGCCGGCGCTCCCCCACAGGCGTCGGATGAGCTCGAACGGATCGCCCGGAGTGTGTGATTCAGTCATGGCTGGCGTCGAAAAAGTTTCGCACCTCGACTTCGCGCACCGCGGTATCCTGATAGCCCAGATCGATCAGCGCTCGGCAGAACGATTCCTCGAAGAGCAGGTAGCTGGCGAGGTTCGAACCCGAGCGGTTCATCGCACCAGTCGGTCGTAACAGGAAGCGAATCGTGCGCGGCAGCTCGTGCAGAAAACGCGCCGCCACGCGCTCCAGGGATTGCGAGGGCAGAACGGTCATTACCTTGATGGGTCGCAGCGCGTCCTTGCCTTTCGCGCGAACTTCCGGCGGGATCAAGCTCAAGGTCCGGTTGATTCGTTCCAGCCGCTCGATGTCCACCATCAGGCTATCGAGGAAGATGCTGTTCAGGGCATGCCCGGCAATTTGCGCGATCGACGGATAGATGCTCGAACGCGCGCGCGCGTGATCCTGGGTCTGGCGCGCGGTGCCGACGATGAAGACCCGGTCCGCGCCGAGGTGAAGCGCCGGGCTCACGGGTGCAATCTGGCGCATCGATCCATCACCGAAGAATTCGCGGTGCACCTTTACCGCCGGGAAGATGAAGGGCAGCGCGGCCGAAGCAAGCAGGTACTCGGGTTTGAGGGTAACCGCCGCGCCGATACGCTGATTGCGCTCCCAGCCTTCGAGTCCGCTGCCTCCCTGGAAGAACGAAACGCTCTGCCCCGAAGTGTAGCCCGACGCGGTGACGCTCACTGCGTACAGCGCCCCGGCATCGATATTGTCCTGGATTCGCTCGAAAGGCAAAAGCCGGTCGACCAGATAGCGCAGCGGCGTATTGTCGAGCAGCGAGATCGGATTTCGTCGGGAGAGGAGCATCATCGAAGAAAGCCAGCGCGCGCCGGCTCGCGTGACACCCCCCAGATCCGTGCGATAGATGTGCTCGCAGCGCATGTTCTCCCAGATATCGAGCAGATTGGCTACCGCGCGGGGGAAGTCCGTGGCATGGGTCGCCAGCGCCGTTGCGTTGATCGCACCTGCCGAGGTACCGCAGACGATGGGGAAGGGGCTGCGGGATGGATTCCCCAGGATGTCGCGTACGGCCTTGAGCACCCCGACCTGGTAGGCGGCGCGCGCGCCGCCGCCGGTGAGCACGAGCCCGGCGCGCGGCTTGCGGGGCGCGCCCGGGTGGGCCGGATGGTCGGAGGAGGCGTTGGCGGTCATGGGTGGGCTCAGAATAGCGTCGGTTCTTGGCTGCGTGCAGCGCTCGCGTCCACGACGGTGAGTGCGGTCATGTTGACGATACGCCGAACGGTGGCCGATGGGGTAAGGATGTGCGCCGGGCGCGCGGTGCCCAGGAGGATCGGCCCAATCGTGACATTGTCGCCCGCCGCAGTCTTGAGAAGATTGAAGGCAATGTTTGCCGCGTCCAGAGTCGGCATGATGAGCAGGTTCGCCTCTCCCTTCAAGCGGGAGTTGGGAAAGACCTTGTCGCGGATCTCGTCCGAGAGGGCGGCATCGCCGTGCATTTCTCCCTCCACTTGGAGGCCGGGGGCACGCTCTTGCAGGAGCGCGAGGGCGCGCCGCATCTTTTCTGCGGAAGGCAGGCCCCGGACCGAGCCGAAGTTGGACGCCGAGAGCAGGGCTACCTTTGGTTGCAACCCGAAGCGCTTCAGCTCGTCGGCGGCGAGAAGGGTCATTTCCGCGATTTGTTCGGCATCGGGATCCGGCGTGACGTAGGTATCGCAGATGAATACCGTCCGTTTGGGGAGCATCAGGGCGTTCATCGCGGCAAAGTGGCGCACACCGGGACGCAGACCAAGTACCTGATCGATATAGTGCAAATGCAGCGCATGGGTACCGAAGGTACCGCACAGCATGCCGTCAGCCTCTCCCTTGTATATCATCATCGCGCCGATCAGCGTAAGTCTTCGACGCATTTCGATTTTCGCGTAGTCGGGGGACACGCCCTTTCGCTCGGTAAGGCGATGGTAGGTGCGCCAGTATTCCCGATAGCGCGAGTCCTGATCGGGGTTGACGAGTTCGAAGTCCCTGCCCGCCTGCATTCGCAGACCGAGGCGCTGCAGGCGACGTTCGATCACTGCGGGCCGGCCGATGAGGACGGGCTTGGCAAGTCCCTCGTCCAATACCACTTGGACGGCGCGCAGGACGCGCTCGTCTTCACCCTCCGCGTAGACGATTCGCTTGGGTGCCGCCTTCGCGCCGGCGAACAGCGGTTTCATAATGAGGCCTGAGTGGTAGACAAACTCGCTCAGGGACTCGCGATAGGCCTCCAGATCGGCTATCGGACGCGTCGCCACCCCCGATGCCATCGCCGCCTGCGCCACGGCGGGGGCGATTCGTGCGATGAGTCGCGGATCAAAAGGTCTGGGGATCAGGTAGTCGGGGCCAAAGCTCACCGAGTCGATGCCATAGGCAATCGCCACCTGTTCGGCGGTCTCGGCCTGCGCGAGGTTGGCGATCGCGTGCACCGCGGCGAGCTCCATCTCGGTGTTGATCGAACTCGCACCCACATCCAGTGCGCCGCGAAATATGAACGGGAAACACAGGACGTTATTGACCTGGTTCGGATAGTCCGAGCGGCCGGTGGCAACGATGCAATCCGGGCGCGCCTGCTTCGCCAACTCGGGGCGAATCTCGGGTTCCGGGTTGGCCAAAGCCAGTATCAGGGGCCGGTCGGCCATTCGCGCGACCATGGCCGGGGTCAGCACCCCTCCCGCAGATAGGCCGAGGAAGATGTCGGCACCCTGGATGACGTCGTTCAGGCTGCGCGCCTCGGTATCCTTGGCATAGCGCTCCTTCTGGGGGTCCATCTCCTCCTTGCGGTGCTTGTAGACGACGCCTTTGATGTCGGTGGCGATGATGCTCTCAACCGGCATCCCCATGTTCACCAGTAGGTCGAGACAGGCGAGTGCCGCCGCCCCGGCGCCCGAGGTCACCAGTTTCACCGCGGAGATATTCTTTCCCACCACCCTGAGTCCGTTGAGGATTGCCGCGGCAACGATGATCGCCGTACCGTGCTGGTCGTCATGGAACACCGGGATGCGCAGGCGTTCACGCAGCTTTCTCTCTATGTAGAAGCATTCCGGCGCCTTGATGTCTTCGAGATTGATACCGCCGAAGGTGGGTTCCAGGGCGGCGATGATTTCGACCAACTTGTCCGGGTCGCGCTCGTTGATCTCGATGTCGAAACAGTCTATTCCGGCGAATTTCTTGAACAAAACCGCCTTGCCTTCCATCACGGGCTTTGCGGCGAGGGGACCGATCGCACCCAGCCCCAGGACAGCGGTTCCATTGGTGACGACGCCGATTAGATTTCCGCGCGCGGTGAGATTGAGCGCCTCGCGCGGGTCGCGGACGATTTCTTCACACGCGGCTGCAACGCCGGGGGAATACGCGAGCGCCAAATCGCGCTGGTTTGTAAGTTGCTTGGTCGGAAGGACCGATATCTTTCCGGGGCGCGGCGTACGGTGGTATTCGAGGGCGCTATTCTTCAGTTGCTCTTCCACACTAGGCTCCGGCTAGCCCGGGCGCACCGCCGCGTAACGGCTTGAGCGTACGGGGCGTTGATTATATCCGAGGCGACAATTTGCCTCTTCGATTCGCCCCCGGGCGCCGGATTCGCGGTGCGCAATGGAGGGCTCGCAGGA
The DNA here is from genome assembly GCA_029858545.1 of Betaproteobacteria bacterium. Lineage (GTDB taxonomy): Bacteria > Pseudomonadota > Gammaproteobacteria > Burkholderiales > SG8-39 > JAOUFA01. The sequence goes on along the minus strand of JAOUFA010000013.1, from coordinate 17,165 downwards.
CGAAAAACGCGTCCCGCGTACCGCGGGCGATACCGCGGTATCGGCGCTCCGCCGCGGCACTATGCTAAATAGCCCCTTTGTGCGTCGGGGATTCGAGCGGGGGAGGCCGCCCTCTGCAAGGGTTCGCGGCAGAATTTGTCGCGCTAGGGCACGACGCCCCGCCACGCCAAGATCAGGCGTCGCTTCGAATACGATGCACGACCTGATCGAGCTTCGCACGTTCCGCAAGTACCTTGGTCGCGTATTGCCGGGTGGGCTCGTCGAACGCGCCACCGTAGACCTGCAGTGCGGTCTCCAACTGGCCAAAGCGTCTGAGATACTCGCGGAGAATCTGCGCCCCGACATAGATATTGACCTCCGGGTCGAGCAGGGCCGCTTCGCCGCCATGCTCGTGCAGTTTTTCTCCGTGAAATCTCGGGATTACCTGCATCAATCCCTTGGCGCCGACCACACTCTCGGCCACGGGGTTGTAGCGCGATTCGATCGCCATAACCGCCAGCAGCAGGACCGGATCGAGGGCAAACTCTGCGCCGGCGCGATAAGCCGCGGTGACGAATTCCGACACCGCTCGATCCGATACGCGATAGCGCTTGGCGATGAACTCGATCAGCGCGCGCTGCACCCGCGCCTCGCTCGCGTGGGTGGCAAGACGGATCGGCTGAATGGTCCCGATCATCGTGCTTCCCTGACCGGCTTCGATCCGGCTGGCGCCTTCCTGCAGCGCGGCCAGCCGCCCCGAAAGGAACCGGCGCGATTCGGGTACGGCCGCCAAGACCAAGGCGGTCAAGCCAATGACGGCAAGTAGGCCCTGGGCGTAGGACATCAAGCGAACCATCACCTGCGCACCGATGGGTGCCAATCGACCACTGTCTATCCACATAGTTGCCTCCTAACTGCTCGATACAATCACCCAGCGCGAATCGACTCGCGATGCGAGTACACGACCGCGCATCGGGTTTAGAAAGACCGATGCCGGGGTTGCCCAACTAGGCCTCGCCCCAGTTGCATCGTGCGCGAAAAAGCTGTCTGCGCCGGGTAAGGGGAATCTGGCTTCCCGCAGCCGTTGCAGGTTGGCTCCGGGCCCGATCGCTAGGGCCGATCGACCCCAAGACGGCGCGCATTATTTCACAGATTGCACCGCGATAGACGGTGAAAATTGATGCAAATACGTCTCATCGCGGCATTTCTAACACACTGATTGCTAAGCCTTTATTGACGTCACTGGCAAGTGCAGGCCCCGATTTCGAAACGAAGCTCGACCCTGACGCCAACGCCGTTGTTCGCCCCCCCCTGGGGGCAGTAAAATATGGAAAAGATTGAGCCCGGTTCGACCCTGAACCGGGTGCTCAAATGAGGCTTCGCGGACCGACCTTGGCGCACGATGTACCGTGCGTAACGTCGGTCCGCTAAGCTTCAATGGCCGGGCGAGTAAGGCTCTCGTCTCGCCTCGTTCCCGATCGGTTCCCGGTTACGGACGGGAACCGGTCGGAAACGGCCATGCGGCGGCAGGATTCAGCGCAGTTTTCGCGCCGGGGGTCGCCGCGGTCGACGGTATAACACTCTCTACCGTCGCCCTTGCCGCAGGACCGACCTTAGGTTTAGCGGGCTTCTTAGCCGCTTTCTTCTTCACGGCTGCTTTTTTTTTCTTTTTTTTTGCTTGTTTTTTTGCGCCCGCCGCCTTTTTTTTGGCGGATTTCTTTGCCGCTTTCTTCTTTTTAGACGCTTTCTTCTTCTTCTTTTTCGCGGGTTTTTTGGCTTTTTTCTTCGTTGCCATAGCTATCTCCTAAGAGTAGTTACACAAAAGAGCCCGGAACTTTCTTCCGGACTATTCAACCGCGGAGGAAGACCATTCCCCCTCCTACGGACTGAATTCGTCACTTCACTTTGCAATGCCTCGATCTCACCGATCGCCAGTTGCCAATACATCCTGGTAGAGAATTTCAGGATCCAATCGAATCCCCCCTTCCCAGGTCACCGTTGCGGTCGATGGATCGACGCGTACTTTTTCGAACTCCCGCACATCCCTCCATAACTTGAAGGCGCCAATCTCAAGCAGGTTGCCGAGGGAGACGCTCCCCTCGACGCCATCGTCGAATCGCAACCACAACTTATAGTCTTCCTCAACTCTGCACTCGGTCACACGACGCATCGTATCGTTTCCTTCGTGTTTGACATCTATCGGCCAGGGATCCCTGATCAATCCCAGCTCAGCGCCCCACCGGTCTGATATTCAATTACCCGGGTCTCGAAGAAATTCCTTTCTTTCTTAAGGTCGATCATCTCGCTCATCCATGGAAACGGATTGCTCGCTCCCGGATACAGAACGTCCAAACCGATTTGCTGGCAACGCCGGTTCGCGATGAATCGCAGGTATTCCTTGAACATCGGAGCATTCAGACCCAGTACGCCGCGCGGCATGGTGTCTTCGGCATAGCGGTACTCAAGATCGACGGCTTGGCGGAAAAGTCCGTGCAATTCGTCGCGAAATCCGACCGTCCACAGGTCGGGGTTCTCAAGCTTGATCTGGTTGACCAGGTCGATTCCAAAATTGCAGTGCATCGACTCGTCACGGAGGATATACATGTACTGCTCGGCTGCACCGGTCATCTTGTTCTGACGTCCAAGAGACAGGATCTGCACGAAACCGACGTAGAAGAAGAGGCCCTCCATCAGGCAGGAGAAAACGATCAGGCTCCTCAGGAGTTTCTGGTCATTTCCCACGGAACCCGTGACGAAGGCCGGATCGGTCAACGTATCAATGAACGGGATAAGGAACTCGTCTTTGTCGCGAATCGATGCCACTTCGTGGTAGGCATTGAAGACCTCGCCTTCCTCCAGATCGAGGCTTTCGACGATGTACTGGTAGGCGTGCGTGTGGATGGCTTCTTCGAATGCCTGGCGCAACAGGTACTGGCGGCATTCGGGTGCCGTGATATGCCGATAGGTGCCCAGTACGATATTGTTGGCGGCGAGAGAATCCGCGGTGACGAAGAACCCCAGATTACGCGTCACGATGCGCCGCTCATCCTCGGTCAATCCGCCGGGATCCTTCCAGAGCGCTATATCGCGACTCATGTTGATTTCCTGCGGCATCCAGTGGTTGGCGCACGCAGCAATATATTTTTCCCAGGCCCATTTGTACTTGAACGGGACCAGCTGGTTGACGTCTGCCTTCGAGTTGATGATCCGCTTATCCTCGACTCGCACGCGACGGAAAGCATTTCCAGCGGTAAACCGATCATCGGTACCGCCCGAAGACGGCACGAATCCGGTCATCGGGGGAATGGCGAATCCCGGGACTCCCGCGCGCTTGCCGTCTTCTTCGAAATTCAGCATCAAAACTCCGTGTGATCGGTTGCCGGCGGCGCCTACTGGCACGCCTCGCACTCGGGATTGTCGATCGAGCAGAATGTCGCATCCGACGCGCTCCGCCCATCCGCGATACCACCGCCCGCCGGGACTGCGTTCAACTGTCCCGCCTTCCCGGTCGACTTCTCGGCGTGCGTGGCGCCCATCGCTCTCAGGTAATAGGTCGTCTTGAGCCCGCGCAACCATGCAAGCTTGTAGGTCTCGTCGAGTTTGCGGCCTGAGGCACCCGCCATATAGATATTGAGCGACTGCGACTGGTCGATCCACTTCTGTCGGCGCGCACCGGCCTCGACGAGCCATCTGGGCTCCACCTCGAAGGCGGTCGCGTACAACCGACGCAGTTCGGCAGGGACGCGGTCTATACGCGCCAAGTTGCCATCGAAGTACTTGAGGTCCGCGATCATCACCTCATCCCACAATCCGGCACGCTTCAGGTCGCGCACCAGGTTCTCGTTCACGACGGTAAACTCGCCGGACAAGTTCGATTTTACGTACAGATTCTGGTAGGTCGGCTCTATCGAGGCAGTCACACCGATGATATTCGCGATGGTCGCGGTCGGGGCGATCGCGATGCAGTTCGAATTGCGCATGCCATGCTGCTCGATGCGTTGACGCAGTTCTGTCCAGTCGAGCGCAGAGGAACGATCGACGTCAACGTAGCCAACGCGCTCCGCAGCAAGCAGGTCAAGCGTGTCCTGGGGGAGCACTCCGCGATCCCACAGTGATCCCGGGTAGCTGGAGTAGCGGCCGCGCTCCGCGGCAAGCTCGGTGGAGGCCCAGTAAGCGCAATATGCGACCGACTCCATCGATCGGTCGGCGAAATCGACGGCTTCCTGCGAAGCGTACGGAATGCGCAGCTGATGCAGGCAGTCCTGGAACCCCATGATGCCGAGGCCCACCGGACGGTGGCGTAGATTGGAGCGCTCGGCCTTGCTGACAGCATAATAGTTGATATCGACCACGTTATCGAGCATGCGCATTGCGCTGCGAATGGTCGTTCTCAGTCTTTCGAAATCCAGTCCCGCATCCGAAATGTGGGCGCGCAGGTTCACCGAACCAAGATTACAGACCGCAATTTCCTCGCTCGAGGTATTGAGCGTAATCTCGGTGCACAGGTTGGAACTGTGCACCACGCCGACATGCTGCTGAGGACTGCGAATATTGCAGGGATCCTTGAAGGTTATCCAAGGATGCCCGGTTTCAAACAGCATCGACAACATCTTGCGCCACAGCTGGACCGCCGGGACCTGCTTGTGCAGCTTGAGTTCACCGCGCGCAGCTCGCGCCTCGTAGTCCAGGTAGGCCTCCTCGAACGCCGCGCCGAATTTCTCATGAAGATCGGGGACGTCGGACGGACTGAACAGGGTCCACCCGCCGCTCGACATGACACGTTTCATGAACAGGTCGGGAATCCAGTGGGCGGTGTTCATGTCATGCGTTCGCCGACGATCGTCGCCGGTGTTCTTGCGCAGTTCCAGGAACTCCTCGATGTCGAGGTGCCAAGTCTCAAGATAGGAGCAAACGGCGCCCTTGCGCTTCCCGCCCTGGTTTACCGCTACGGCGGTGTCGTTCACGACCTTGAGAAAGGGGACCACGCCCTGGGATTTGCCGTTTGTGCCCTTGATATATGAACCCAGCGCCCGCACCGGCGTCCAATCATTGCCGAGGCCGCCGGCATACTTGGCGAGTAACGCGTTCTCTTTGATGGCATCGTAGATTCCCTCAAGATTGTCGGAGACCGTCGTGAGGTAGCACGAAGAAAGCTGAGAACGCAGGGTACCGGAATTGAACAGCGTAGGCGTCGAACTCATGAAGTCGAATTTCGACAGCACATCGTAAAACTCGATCGCCCGTGCCTCGCGGTCGGCTTCGTTGAGGGCGAGCCCCATGGCGACCCGCATGAAGAAGGCCTGCGGCAATTCGATCCGGGTTCCGTCAATATGCAAAAAGTAGCGGTCGTACAGCGTCTGGAGGCCGAGGTAGCCGAACTGAAGATCGCGTTCGGCGCGCAAAGCCTGCGCAAGACGCCCCAGATCAAATTTTCCAAGCTCCGGGTCGAGAAGTTCGGCGGCGATGCCGCGCAGGACGAATTCCGGGAAATAGTCGGCGTAGCCGGTCGCCATCTCGGATTGGCTGGTCTGCCGGCCCAAGGCCTCCAGCCGAATGGTATCGAGGAGCAACCGCGCGGTCACGTAGCCGTAGGCGGGATCCTTCTCGATCAGCGCGCGAGCCGTAAGGATCAGCGACTTTCGGACCTCATCCATCGGTACGCCGTCGTACAAGTCCCGAAGCGTCGGCTCCAGGATCGCGTCGGGCGAGACCGCACCGTCCAACCCCGCGCAAGCGGAGACAAGAATTTCTCTTAACTCGCCTACGTCAAGCAACCGGCGTTCGCCGCCTTCAAGCACTTGCAGCACCGGCTCGCCGGTTCGCTCTCCCTCTCGCGACGCCCGTTCCTGGGCGCGCGACTTGGCGCGTTCCTCCCTGTACAGCACGTAGGCGCGCGCCACGTCGTGTTCGCCGGAGCGCATCAAGGCAAGCTCAACCTGATCCTGGATATCTTCTATATGAAAGGTGCCGCCCTGGGGTTGCCGGCGCACCAATGCGCCGACGACCGCATCCGTAAGGTGAACGACCATCTCGCGAACGCGCGCAGACGCCGCACCCTGGCTGCCGTTGACCGCCAGAAACGCCTTGGTCACCGCAATCGATATCTTGCTTGGCTCGAACCCGACCACCGCGCCGTTACGGCGGATGATCTTGTATTCGGAGTACGTCGGACGCTCGTGTGCAGACGTTTCGGAAACGCCCACACTCAGGGTCTGGCTCGCCGCCGTACTCTCCAGCGCGATCTGCATGTCTACCTTCTCCTCGCCTGTATCGCGGACCAGCTACGCCGCCGGGCTACTTGTGTCTGGGTTCCTGTCCGTCGCGGACCACCCACCCGACGCGGCACCAATTCCCCGGTACGACACGCCTTCAGCCTCGATTGCCACGAGAGAACCAATACACACTATATCTAGTGTCGTAACATCGAGCACAAACTAAGTCTAGTGACGGCAATTTACCACGCCGAAAAATTTTTGCAAGCGCAATTAACGTGCGCGCGCGCGTTCGAGTGAAGTTTCGGCGCGCTCGGCGCGCCATCGCGCGTCGTGCGCTCAGGAGAACGCGAGTTGACGCAAGCTCAGGTGCCAATCGAAACCGGTGCCGGGGTCGGTCTTGCGTTGCGGCGCGATGTCGCTATGCGCCGCGACATCGCGCAGGGGCATCGCGGCGCGCAAACAACGCTGCAACGTGTGAAGACGTTCGTATTGCGGCGCCACAAAGGGCGAGTCGTCGCTCCCCTCTAGCTCCACCCCCACGGAAAAGTCATTGCAGCGCTCCCGGCCCCGCCAACAAGACTTCCCGGCATGCCAGGCGCGGCGCCAGACGGAAACGAACTGGATTACCTCACCGCTCCGGCGCACGAAGAAATGCGCAGACACCTTGAGTCCGGCGAGTTCCCGATAGTACGGATGCTCGGTCGGATCGAGGCGGTTGCCGAAAAAACGCTCGACCGCATCGCCCCCGTACTCGCGCGGCGGCAGACTGATCGAGTGCAGGACAAGCAGCGTTATGGATTCCCGTGGCGGGCGGTCGTCGCAATTTGGCGACACCACGTGACGAATGCCCTCGATCCAGCCTTCCGGATCGAGCCGCATCAGTCGGTCTCGTCGCCGGTTTCGCCGATTCCGAGGCGCTGGATGCGGTAGCGCAGTTGCCGGAAGGTAATGCCGAGCAGTCTGGCGGCGGCGGTTCGGTTGTAGCCGGTCTTGCCCAGAGCGTGGAGAATCGCCTCGCGCTCGATTCGATCCAGGTACTCGGGCAACGACCCTCCCGCGTCGATGGCACCCCCGCCCGCGACGGGGCCTTCGTTGACCCCGGCGGCGGCCAGGCGCAGGTTTTCCGGGCGAATTTCCTGTGCGCCGGAGAGCGCCACCGCCCGCTCAAGAATGTTTTCGAGTTCACGGATATTTCCAGGGAAATCGTACCCCGCCAGGGTTTGGAACGCCGCCTCCGACAGACTCGCGGCCGGGCCACCGGTCGCCCCGGCGATTCGTTGCAGGATGCTTTCCGCGAGGAGCGGAATGTCTTCCCGGCACTCGCGCAATGGCGGCATATTCAATTCGATGACGTTCAGGCGGTAGAAAAGATCCTGCCGGAAACGTCCCGCCTCGACGCACTTGGCCAAATCCTGGTGCGTCGCGCATACGACCCGCACATCAACCGGATCCTCCTGAGTCGCGCCGACCTTGCGCACCCGCTTTTCCTGGATCGCGCGCAACAGCTTGACCTGCATCGCAAGCGGCAGATCGGCCACCTCGTCGAGAAACAGGGTCCCCCCGTGAGCCGCCTGGAAGAAGCCCGCGCGGTCCCGGTCTGCGCCGGTAAACGCGCCTTTGCGGTAGCCGAAGAACTCGCTCTCCATAAGTGATTCGGGAATCGCGCCGCAATTGACCGGCACGAAGGGTTGTTCGCGCCGCGCGCCATTCTCATGAATCAGTCGCGCGGCAAGCTCCTTGCCGCTCCCTGACTCGCCCGAAATGTAGACCGGAGCCTGCGTGCGGGCAAGCTTGCCGATCAGTTCTCTGACACGGCGCAGCGGCTCACTGTCCCCCATCAGCTGACTGCCCCTTGCCGCCGGTAGGTGTCGGTCAGGCAGGGACAGTGCCGCACGCACGAGCGCCCGCAACTGCTCCAGCGCGACCGGTTTGGCAACATAGTCGAATGCGCCGGCCTTGAGCGCAGCGACGGCGTTCTCCGCGCTGCCGTGCGCCGTGATCACCGCGACGGGCAAGTCCAGCCCAAGCGACGCGATATGGCGGACGAACGCCAGCCCGTCGCCGTCGGGCAACCTCATATCGGTGAGACACAAGTCGAATCCGCCCGCCGCGGCCCGCTCTTTGGCTTCGGCGACAGTACCGACCGCCTCGACTTGCAGTCCCATCTTCACCAGGGTCAGTTCGAGCAGTTCCCGGATATCGGGTTCGTCGTCGAGGACCAGCACCCTGCGCTCGCCCGGCACACGTCGATCAATCCGCTTCATGCCCCCGCGCCTCCTCGCAAACCACCCTGAAATGCCCTCCTCCGGTACCGCTCACATACGCCAGCGCCGCCCGATTCACGCCGCATAATTCCCGCGCAAGGTACAACCCCAACCCGGTGCCCTTGCTGTCGGTGGTAAAGAACGGTTCGAACAGCTGGCTGCGCAGTTCCTCCGGCACGCCGGGTCCGTCGTCGATCACATTCAATTCTACTTGACCGCCCTCACCTCTCAGCACGATCCGCACGCTCCCCGGCGCGCTCGACGCGTAGCGCACCGCATTGCGCAGCAGGTTCCATAGCACCTGGTGCAGGTGTCCTCGGTCGAAGCGCACGACCGGATCGAACGCGGATTCGGAGACAATGGCAAAGCGCTCCGCGCCTACCGCTTCGTTGGCCCTGAACTCCTCGACAAAACTGCCGAGCCAGGCGCGCAGGCGAATGTCCTCCGCCGAAATCCGGTCGCGGCGGCTCAATTGCAGCACGTCCGACACCATGCCATCCAGACGCCGAGTGTTATCGACGATGATGCGAGTCAAACGCTGCCGGTCGCGCTCGCGTTTTTCCTCCGACAGCAACTCGGCGGCATGACTGATTGCCGACAGCGGATTGCGGATCTCGTGTGCGATATTGGCGGTCAATCGGCCAAGCGCGGCGAGCTTATACTGCTGAGCCTGCTCGCGGGAACGCGTCATGTCCTCCAGGAAGAGCACGCCAAATTCCTCGTTGGTCCCGCTATCCACCACCCGAACCCGGATTTCTCCGCCGCGTTTCTCGACGTCCATGTGCCGTGGCGGCAGCGCGGCGCTCGACAAACGCCATGCGCGCCAATGAGGGCTGAAATCGGGCAGCACCTGGTCGATCACTGCGCCCAGCAATACCCCGACGCCGAGCAGGCGCTTCGCCTGGGGATTGTGCTGGACAACTCGCCCCTCCCGATCGAGTACCAGCACGCCGTCATCCATATCCTCGATGACGAGCTGATTGACCCGGGTCTGCATCTCGAGCGCACGGCCGCGCCGGCGCGCGAGCGCCTCATTCGCGGCGACCCGCTGGACCAGCCAGTTGGTAACTCCGGCACTCGCGAAATAGCCAATCGAGAGCATCCCCGCTTGAAAGAAATCCGCCCCTGGCGCATCGAGCGCGAGCACCCAATACACCTGATCCAGCAGCAACGCGATAGCGCCCAGCGCGGCATAAAGGAATGCAAGGCGGCGAGGCGCGAGCAACGCCGCGCCAATAAGCGCGATCAACAGCATCACCCCAAAGCCGCTGCTCACCCCGCCGCTTGCATGCATCAGCAGGGTAATCGCGACGACGTCGGCGCAAGCATGCAGCGAAAGTTGAAGGTTGAACCGATCGTGCAACCTCCCCAACGCGATGAAGAACAGCGTGCCGGCGGCAAGGTAAGCAGCCGCGGTATACCGGAATAGTTCCAGGAAATGCGAACCGAGGACAGGCGTTCCACCATGCACCAGCGTGGTCGCGCCGAGAAATCCTGCCGCCACCAGTATGCGGTAGAAATTGAAGTATCGAAGCGAAGTCCAGAACGACTCCGGTCGCGCATCGTCATGCGCGAAAAGGGCCGAATAACGACCCGGCCTCTGCATTAGTCCGATCCTGGCCCTAGTCGCGCGTGATCATCACTGCAATACAGCCTGCCCTGCGCGACGCGTGCCTCGCTTCGCGGCACATGGGTCCCGCAGCGCGCGCACCGGATCAACTCCGGAGCGGCACCCGGCTCACCCTCCGGACGGCTGCCAAAAGCACGCCGCAACAGCCAGACCAGCGCGACGACAATCAGCAGAATGACGACCAGGCGGCCCATGTCCCGAATTATGCTCGGAAGCGAGCCCGCGCGGGCGGATCCGAGCGGGTACGGAATTCAATCATGAATGGAAGGCAAGGAAATTGGTCGGGGTGAGAGGATTTGAACCTCCGACACCTGCGTCCCGAACGCAGTACTCTACCAGGCTGAGCTACACCCCGATCACGCTGAAAAACCTGCCACACTCGACACCTGTCCAGCGCCAATTCGACGCTGAACCTAGACCTTCGGCGCTGAACGCTGGACCTAAACCTATTGTTGGCGCGCAACCGAAAAGACCGCTAATTCTAGCAAAGATTGCTTCCACGCCGATTCCCGCATAGTAATGATCGCCTGGCGAGCGGCCTCGGCCTCGGCACTTGCCACTTGGCGCGCGTAATCCAGCGCCCCGGTTGCGCGAATGGCGTCGAGCACCGCCTGCATGTCCTCGCGCCCTCCCTGCACAATGGCAAGCCGCACCGCACGCCGATGGTCTTCCGTGCCGGTTTCGATCGCCCGGATCAAGGGTAAGGTCGGCTTTCCCTCCGCGAGATCATCTCCCAGATTCTTCCCGATTGACTCTACGTCGCCCGAATAGTCGAGCACATCGTCGATCAGTTGAAACGCCGTTCCCAACCGCATACCGTAGGCGGCAAAGCGGTCCTCTTCCTCGGCAGGCAGGCCGGCCAGGACCGCTCCGATACGCGCCGCCGCTTCGAAGAGCTTTGCAGTCTTGCGCCGCACCACTTCCAGATAGCGCGCCTGGTCGACTTCCGGGTCGCGGCAGTTCATGAGTTGCATGACCTCGCCCTCGGCGATCATGTTGGTTGCGTCGGCGAGCACTTTCATGACCCGCATGCTTCCGACCCCCACCATCATCTGGAACGCGCGTGAGTAGAGGAAATCCCCAACCAGGATCGGCGCGGCATTGCCGAACTCCGCATTCGCAGTCTTCCGACTGCGGCGCAGTTGGGACTCGTCGACCACGTCGTCGTGCAACAGGGTCGCGGTGTGAATGAACTCCACCACTGCGGCAAGCTCGAAATGCGCCTCGCCCGCATAGCCCGCCGCCCGCGCGGAGAGTAGGAGCAGGGCGGGGCGCAATCGCTTGCCGCCGCCCGCGACAATATGTTCGGCCACCTGGCGCACCAGCGCCACCTCCGACCCCAGCCGCTCGCGGATGACCGCATCGACACGCCGCATATCTTCGGCGATCGGAGCAAGAAAAGGGGCTGGAAACATCGAATCTTGCGCAAATCATGGCAGGACGCCGCGGGGCGCGAAGCTTACCACAGGAGCCTTTGACTGGAGAAGTCAACTCCCGTTATAATTATGGGTCTATCCATAGTCATCCAGGCACATCATGTACGCAGTCATCAAGTCCGGCGGCAAGCAATATCGGGTCACATCCGGCGAGCAATTGCGCGTCGAGTTGCTCTCGGCGGAAGTTGGTGCGCCCGTTTCCTTCGAGGAAGTCCTGATGGTCGGTGAGGGCGACGCAGTTCGCATCGGCGCGCCGCTGCTTACAGGCGCGCAAGTCAAGGCTACCGTCGTCGCGCACGGCCGCGGCGACAAGGTGAAGATCTTCAAGATGCGGCGGCGCAAGCACTACCAGAAGACGCAGGGCCATCGGCAATCTTTCACTGAAGTGCGCATCGACGACATCGTCGCCGGTGCCTGAAATACAGGAGTCTTTGCATGGCACACAAGAAAGCAGGCGGAAGTTCGCGAAACGGGCGCGACTCCCAGGCCAAACGCCTGGGAGTGAAAGCGTTCGGCGGCGAACAGGTCAATGCCGGAGCAATCATCATTCGCCAGCGCGGCACGGTCGTGCATCCCGGACTCAATGTCGGAATGGGGCGCGACCATACGCTGTTTGCAAAGATCGCGGGGCGCGTTCTGTTCGCGGTCAAAGGTGAGCGCAACAAGTCAACGGTCAGCGTTCTCGCGGCATAGCGCGCTTTCGCCGACCCCGGAAAGGCCCTATCCTCACCGGTAGGGCCTTTTTGTTTTCGATTCGGTGACCTGAACTTTGTCTTCAATCCGCCGTATTTCCGACCGCTCGTGCTATACGGTCTTTCCCTGCGGACCGTCGCATGAAGTTCATTGACGAAGCCAAAATCCAGGTGCACGCCGGAAAGGGCGGCAATGGCGTGGCGAGCTTCCGCCGCGAAAAGTATGTGCCACGCGGCGGTCCCGACGGCGGCGACGGCGGCCGTGGCGGCAGCGTCTGGGCCATCGCCGACCGCAACATCAATACCCTGATCGACTACCGCTTTGCACGCATCCACCGCGCCGAGAACGGTGAAAAAGGCCAGGGCGCGGACTGTTACGGAAAGGGTGGGCGCGATATCGAACTGCGCATGCCGGTCGGCACAATCATTCGCGACGCCGGAAGCGGCGAATTGGTCGCCGACCTCACCGCGCACGGTGAACGTGTCCTGATCGCCCGCGGCGGTCAGGGCGGACTCGGTAATCTCCACTTCAAGTCGAGCATCAATCGCGCCCCGCGCCAGCATACGAACGGCGAAGCGGGGGAGAGCCGCGAATTCGCGCTCGAATTGCGGGTGCTCGCGGACGTCGGTCTGCTCGGCCTGCCGAACGCCGGCAAGTCAACCTTCATTCGCTCCGTGTCGAGTGCTCGCCCCAAGGTCGCCGATTATCCGTTCACGACCCTCAATCCGTCCCTCGGCGTGGTCAGGATCGGTCAAGACGCCAGCTTTGTCATTGCCGACATCCCCGGCTTGATCGAAGGCGCCTCGGACGGCGCCGGACTCGGACACCAGTTTCTGAGGCATCTCGGCCGCACCCATCTTCTTTTTCATCTCATCGATATCGCGCCGCCCGAGGACGGCGCCGACGTGGTCCGCGATGTGCGCGCGATCGCGGGAGAACTCAGGAAGTACGATGAGGCGCTCTATCGCAAGCCGCGCTGGCTTATATTCAACAAGGTGGACCTCGCGCCCGATGCGGACGCGCGCATAGCGAAGATCCTGCGTAGGCTACGGTGGAAAGGACCCTGGTTTGCGGTCTCGGCGCTTTCCGGTACGGGTTGCCAGGAAGTCTGCAAGACCGCCTACCGCTTCATTACCGAGCATAGGGCTAAGACCATTCGCGCTAAGAAGGCAATGAACTGAGGGGCAGGCATGTCCGGATCGCTCTCCAGCGCAAGAACCCTGGTCGTCAAGGTCGGCAGTTCACTGGTCACCAATGAAGGCCGCGGCCTCGACATCGAAGCGATTGCGCGTTGGGCGGCGCAGATCGCGCGCCTGCACAAGCTCGACAAGCGTTCGATTCTGGTCTCCAGCGGCGCCATCGCCGAGGGCATGCAACGGCTGGGCTGGTCGCGCCGCCCTCACGCCCTGCATGAACTGCAGGCCGCCGCCGCGGTCGGGCAAATGGGACTCGTGCAATGCTATGAAACCTGCTTTCGCGAGCACGGCCTCGCGACTGCGCAGGTGCTGCTCACCCACGCGGACCTGGCGGATCGTCCTCGATATCTGAACGCCCGCTCGACGCTGCGCACGCTCCTCAAGCTCGGCGTCATTCCGGTGATCAACGAGAACGACACCGTGGTCACCGACGAAATCAAGTTCGGCGACAACGACACGCTTGGTGCACTGGTTACCAACCTCGTCGAGGCCGATGCCCTGATCATACTGACCGACCAAGCCGGCCTCTACGAAGCCGATCCGCGCAGCCATCCCGGCGCCAAGCTTGTCGGGCAGGGCCACTCCGGCGACCCCGCACTCGAGGCGATGGCGGGAGGCACGGGCGGTCATCTCGGCAAGGGTGGCATGCTGACCAAAGTGCTTGCCGCGAAACGAGCCGCGCTGAGCGGCGCTCATACCGTGATCGCCTCGGGTCGGGAGCCGGATGTTCTGTTGCGGCTGGCCAACGGCGAAACGCTTGGGACGCTGCTCATCGCGCGTGACGTGCCGCTCGCCGCGCGCAAGCAGTGGTTGGCCGACCATCTCACGGTGGAGGGCCGCGTGCAGCTCGACGCGGGTGCCGCCAAGGCGCTGCTGCGCGACGGCAAGAGCCTGTTGCCGATCGGCGTCGTGGAAGTCCTGGGTCACTTCGAGCGAGGCGAGGCGATTGCCTGCGTCGCACCCGACGGGCGCGAGATTGCGCGGGGTCTGGCCAACTATTCGGCGGCCGAGGCGCGCCAGATCATGCGCAAGCCTTCAAGCGAGATCGAATCGATCCTCGGCTATGTCGACGAGCCAGAACTCATACACCGCGACAATCTGGTACTACTCTGAGGGAATCCGGCAACCTCGGAAGGAACGTCGCCGAGACCCGCGGCCACCCGGCACCGCCCCAATCAGGCCAAATCCCCGACCAGCGACATCCTTATCGCCGACGGTACCGGGTCGAGGACCACCCGGTACTCCGGGTGATCAACCCCCATTGCCAGTCCAACGCCGTACTTGAGTGCCTTGCGCATTTCATCGCTGAGTTCGAATCGCAGGAAATGGACCGCCGAGGTCTTTTCCTCGTTCTCACGCTCGAGATCCTCATCGGCGATCGCGTAGACACGCGCGCATCCCTCGACCTGCACCCAGACGCGATCCTCGGCGCCCTTGAGCTTCGCCAGCATGCGGCGCCGCTCCTCTACCTCGGGGTATTCGATCAGCATCGTCGCTTTCCAGTTGGCGCCCCCGGGGACCAGCGGGTTGTATACCTCCAGTTCGTTGCGTATACCCTCGTCCTCGAAGATGCGTTCGATGCGCAGCATTTCCTGGACCTGATAACGCACGGTCAGTTCATCCTCGAAAAGCAGCGTGAGGTTCGCCCCGAGCGGCACGGTACGCAATTTCTTGTGCTCAATGACTTTACGGCGAAATTCGTCACGGCCCTTGGCATAGGCCTCAAGACTCAGCAGGCTATCGCGCGCGATCTGCGGCATGGTTCACTCAATCTTCTGACCTCGTGGAGGCGACAATTGGCAAGCTGCGCCGGGTTCTGACCCCGGCGCGCTCGTTTGGCGGTACTTCAGTCGGTCAGCGCGTCAAGCGCCTTCTGGAATCGATTGGCGTGCGAGCGCTCCGCCTTGGCGAGCGTCTCGAACCAGTCGGCGATCTCGGCAAATCCCTCGTCGCGGGCGGTCTTGGCCATACCCGGGTACATGTCCGTGTACTCGTGCGTCTCGCCGGCAACCGCGGCCTTCAGGTTATCGCGCGAGCGTCCGATCGGCAGATCAGTCGCCGGATCGCCGCACTGTTCCATGTACTCCAGATGGCCATGCGCGTGACCGGTCTCGCCTTCGGCGGTCGAGCGGAACAGCGCCGCAACGTCGTTCTGGCCTTCGACATCGGCCTTGGCTGCGAAGTACAGATAGCGGCGATTGGCTTGGCTTTCGCCGGCAAACGCGGCTTTCAGATTGCCGTGCGTCTTGGTTCCCTTGAGTGCTTTCATAACAATCCTCCTGATGGGTTTATTGCACCGGTTAAGGTGGCGTGCAGAGTAGACGCCGTCCCGCGATTAATCAAATCGATTTTTGCAATCCGAATGATTGTCCACCGCTATTCAGAGAGAGGATCTCCCGGACCCTACCCGCCGCCGGTCATTCGCCCGATACGGTCTCCGCACGCCGTACCCGCTCGCGCCTGTCGGCGAGAAGAAATCGGTGCAATTCGGTAAGCGCCTGCCGGTACACCTCGCGCTTGAACTCGATCACCGAATCGAGCGGCACCCAGTAGTCGTTCCAGCGCCAAGCGTCGAACTCCGGGTGGCCGCTCGCACGCAAGCTGACGTCGCAGTCGCGTCCCACAAGGCGCAGCAGGAACCAGATCTGTTTTTGGCCCCGATAAGCACCGCGCCAGTCCCGCCGCACCCAGTGGGCCGGCACGTCATAGCGCAGCCAGTTACGCGTACGTCCGAGTATGCGCACATGCTCGGGGAGAAGTCCGGTCTCCTCGCCAAGCTCGCGGAACATCGCCTGCATGGGCGTCTCGCCATGCTTGATCCCGCCCTGCGGGAACTGCCAAGCATGCTGGTTGATACGCTTTCCCCAGAAAACTGCGTTCCTCTGGTTGGCCAGGACGATGCCTACATTCGGACGGTAGCCCTCCTTGTCGAGCATGGCGGCACCGCCTTAAGTTAGAATTCGGAGAGATTTTTCCACACCCTCAACACAAAGACAACGCCGTTGCCGCCGACTCGCGGTGGAACGACAGGCCTGCATGCGCACCTCGCAATTCTTCATCGGAACCGTCAAGGAAGCCCCCGCCGAAGCGGAACTCGTTTCCCACCAGCTGATGCTGCGCGCGGGCCTGATTCGCAGGCTCGGTTCGGGTCTGTATACCTGGATGCCGCTCGGACTGCGGGTGCTGCGCAAGGTCGAAGCCATCGTGCGCGAGGAAATGAACCGCGCTGGCGCCCTGGAACTTCAGATGCCCTGCGTCATCCCGGCCGAACTGTGGCACGAAACCGGCCGCTGGGAGGCATTCGGACCGCAGATGCTCAAGCTCAAGGATCGTCATGGGCGCGAGTTCCTCTTTGGCCCTACACATGAAGAGGTGGTCACCGATATCGCGCGCCGCGAAATTCGCAGCTATCGTCAATTGCCGGTGCATTTCTACCAGATGCATACCAAGTTCCGCGACGAGATCCGTCCCCGCTTCGGCGTCATGCGCGCGCGCGAATTTCTCATGAAGGACGGCTACTCGTTTCACGCGGACTACGCAAGCCTGGAGCGCGAATACCGCAACATGTACGACACCTACACGCGCATCTTCACCCGGCTTGGGCTGCGCTTCCGTGCCGTAGCGGCCGATACGGGCGCAATCGGCGGCACGGGTTCGCACGAGTTCCACGTGCTGGCCGATTCGGGCGAGGATGCGATCGCCTTCTGCCCCGAGTCCGATTACGCGGCGAACATCGAACTCGCCGAAGCGCT
>JAOUFA010000274.1 GCA_029858545.1 Betaproteobacteria bacterium | reverse complement strand
CGTGGTGCCCGACTTTTGGGCCGGCATGCAGGGAGACGACTGGCTGAACAATGCCTGGACTCGCGATGCCTTCGCCGCGCATCTCGAGGGTCACCTCGCAGCGGAAGCGCAGGCGCAGTTGCAGGCGGTTGCCGCGGGTTGCGCCGAGCGCGGGTTTCCTTGTGAACCGGTGCTGCGGGTGGGCGACCCGACCGATTGCCTCATCAAGACGGCCACCGAATACCACGCCGCCTGGGTGGTCATCGGTCCGCCACGCGCGAAGGGAGTCCCCGGCTACCGCTGCCGCGTCGATCTGGAGAGACTGGTTCGCGGTCTGCGTGTGCCGCTCGTCGTCGCGCAGGGAGAATGAGCGCCGGCACGGCGAGCCCCGCCGAGTCGGCGGTCTGGGCGAGCGTCGAAATTGCGCTTCCGCCCGATGAGGTGCTCGCGCAATGCAGGGATTTGGGTACCCTGCTGCGCCTCAATCCCTATCTTGAAGTCCGTGCCTGGGCAGAGGATGCGGAGCCCTTCGCGCCCGGCAAAGGCTACCGGCTGCACGCGTTCAACGAATGGACCGGCATCGAGCGCACACTCGACTTGCGCGTCGAATGCGCCGACGGCGGCGGCTTTCGCATCGCCTATTCGACCGGACTCAAGCACGCGCTCGAGGTGCGCGTCGATCCGCATGGCGAAGGCGGGAGCGCGCTCACGCTGAAGGAGCATTACCGTGAGCCCGGAGCCGAGGTGTCCGAAGAAGCCCTGCACCGGGAAATCGACCGCAGTCTCACGCTCTGGGCGGTCGCGGTACGCCGCGACGCCCTGCGCACGCACCGCTGGGGGCGGTTCGCCCTGTATCGCGGCCTGCGCCGCTTCTGGCTCGGCATGCGGCCGCGCGAACGGCGCATCGGCCGCATGCTCGTCTGGGTGAGCGTGCTCGAATTCGTCGTATTCCTGTTCGTGTTCGCGATCTACTGGAATGAGGCGCTGGGCTGACTGCCCCCACGCCGCGGACTTTCCGCCTGCAAGGGCGATTTCTCGGCGAGTGTGCCGTCGCTTTGGCAGGTCATATAATGACTGCCGGCGCCCGAGGGAGGGAGAGCGATGCGGTACAGCAAAACCGTTTCGGCATTCACCAGTGTAGCCGCCGTATGCCTTGGACTCGCGGGTTGCGCCTCGACTTCCGTCGCGCCCGAAGCCGACAAGAAGTCTCCGTCGGAAATCGTCCCGATCACCGCCGCGAACCTGCGCGGCCAGGAGGCGCTCTATCGCGAGGGCTGGTTCATCGTCAGTTCGACCGACCGGGCCTTCGCCTACGCGAAGGAGCACGCCGTCGTGTCCTCGGGTCAGGCGATGCGGCAGATGGCGCAGGAGATCGCACGCCACAGCGCGGAGTACGGCGCGAGTGTGAGCAAGGCGCCCGAAACGGGGGTGGCGACCGGCACGAAGCTGTTCGAGCACGTTACGCGATTGACGAAGTCGGAGCTCGCGGCGACGCACGAACTTGCGCAACGGGAGCTCGATTATGCCGACCGCAAGCTGCGGCTCGCATGGAGCCGCTTCGTGAAGGGAAATATGACGCTCGCCGAGCGCACCGAGAAGGAGCGCGAGGCGCTGCGCGCGGTGCCGGGAAATTACTTCGACCACTTGAAGAGCGACTGGAGCAACATCGCCGAATTGAGCCATCGCGCCAAGCAGACGATGTCCTCGGGCATCGAAGGACGCTGGAGCGAGGCATTCGCCGAAGCGGGCGAGGAATTCGATCGCGCCTACCAGCGCTCGGGCACGCGCGGTAATTCGCTCAGCGCGCTGGGAGACATCCTGGGCGGGTACGGGCGCGCGGCCTACAGCGGCGTGGCCAAACCCGGCGTGCGCAGCGCGGTCCAGGGCGGCGAGGCGGTGGTGAAGCTCGGCGCGAAGATCGTGTTTCTGCCGGTCGCCGGCGCGTTCATCGTCACCGGACGTACCGTCCAGTCGGCCGGCCTGTCGCTCTATTACACGACTGCGCTCGGCGTCAAACTCATCTCGCCGACCGTGGAAGGAGGCTTGCTCGCAGGCATGTCGATGCTCGCCTACGGTACGGTGCCGCTGACCTACGCCGCGGGAGGCGCGGTGGGCGTGGTCAATCAGGTGGCCGTCACGGCCGCCGCGCCGGTGGTCGGCGTGGGTCATGCCGTGGGCAGCGCGGTGGTGGAAAGCGGAGTCTATGCGGCGCAGGTGAGCTTCGATCTCGTCAAGGGCGTCACCAAGGTGACGATGCAGCAACTGCAATCGGGTATCGTGCTCGGTTACAACGCGTTGACCGCGCTGCCGACGCAGGTCGTGCTCGGCGCGGCAAACGGTGTGGTGTTTCTCGCCTGGGACGGCCCGCGCCTGGTGATCGCGACGATGAAGGGCGAAGTGCGCTGGCGTGACGAGGCGGGCGGCCAGGGCAAGGTTCCGGCGCAGAGCCTGCCGGTGGGAACCGTGGTCGACCTGGGCAGCCTCGGCGGGGAGGAAGGCGTCAAGGTGGAAATCGTCACCGACGATCCGCAGATCGTGCAGAAAGTGCTCGAGAGCCTGCCGCAGGATCTGCGGACCGCGGGCCCGCGTCCCGAAGGAGCACCGCAATGAACCGAAGACTCTTTGTCGCCGCGACCACGCTCGTGATGGCGGCCTGCGCGCACCAACCGGAACAGGATCCGCTGCGCAACACCAAGAAGCTGTTCGCCGAAGGACACACGACCCTTTATCGAAACGGCGCGTTCCAGGTGCCGATGACGACCATTCACCTAATTCCGCCGGGCCCCAGCGCGGTGGATCTCGCCGGTGAGCTGGCGGGGAAGCGCGCCAGGCAGTCGTTCCTCGACTCGGTCAAGCACGCGCGCGAGTCGATCGATGTCGCGAGCTCGGGAATCGACAAGAGCCTGAGCGCGGCGGGCGCGATCCATCGCGGCGCCGGGGCGATCGCCGAGAGCACGCGGCCGGTGACGCGTTTCGGGGCGCAGCTGGCGGGGGCGGCGCCCGAAGCCGGTGCGGCGATCATTGGTGCGTCGGTTTCCTACGCGGCGCCGGCGACTTATCGGGCAGTGAGCGGCGCCGGAGAAAGACTGGCCGAGAGCTCGCTTGACGCGGGTGGCGCGATGAGCGCGGCGACCGATCGCACCGCGTCGACGCTCGTCTCGGGGAGCGTCGAACTCGCCGGGAACATTTCGCGCGGTTCGCGCGATGCCTCACGCCGGCACGCGGCGTTTGCCGCCGAGCGCTTCGTCAAGGGCTATGCCGCGGTTCCCGCGAAGCTCGGCAAGCGCGCGCACGCGATCGGTGAGGCGGCATCGCTCGATCATTTCGTCTCCGCCTACCAACGCTCGAACGAGTGGCGCGGCAACGCGTCGAACCGTTTTGCCGATGTCCTGGTCGACACGACGCGCAACTACGCGGGCGACGTCGGCCGCGCGTTCGGCGCCGCGGCGGACGAATTGAGGCGCGGCGCGCAGGACTCGGGCTATACCCTCGCGGTGCTGAAATCGTTGCGCTGGGTGCTGCAAGGCGTGCTCTGGGACGCGACCATCAAGCCGGTCGGTAAGATGACCCTGGCTACGGTGGGCTATGTCACGGTGAATGCCGTCGCGTTTCCGGTGCTGGTGACCGTGAACGAGGCTGGCGCGGTCGCCAATCTCGCGGTACAGGTGACCTGGAACACCGCGGCGTCGGCCTACGAGGTGGTGGCGCCAAGCGGCACGGCCGCGGTCGCGGGCCTGTTCAGCGCGGTGGAGTTGTTGGGCGGTCAGCTCGCGGCCGGAGGAACCCTGGTGGCGGGAGCGGCGGCGGGCGGCGGAACCTACGTTGCCGGCAAGAGCGCGGCGGCGGCGACCGCGGCCGGCGGTTACGTTGCCGGCAAGACCGTGCAGTACGTGGCCGCGCCGCTGTCGGCGGCGGGTGTCGCAGTCGGCGGCACGACGGTGGGGGTGGTCGCCATGCCGGTGACCGCGGCGGCGGGCGCCGGCGTCGCGCTGACCGGCGCCGCAGCCGAAGGCTCGACGCGCATCGCCGGCGCCGCCGCGGCGGGGACCGTGGCAGCAGGCGGGTCGGTGCTCTCGGTCGCGGCGGGCGCGGCACTCGGCAGCTACGAGATCGCCAAGGCCATGGTGGTGCCGACCGGTCATGTCCTCGGCGCGGGCGTGGTGCTGAGCTACGGCACCGTGACGCAGCTCGGAGCGCAGACGGTCCTGCTGGTAGCGGATGCCTCCTACATGGTGCTCTCGCTCGAAGGCCCGCGCTGGGTGCTCTACGCGGTCAGGGGCAAGGTCGACAACGGCGAGAACCTTCCCGTCGGTGCGGTGCTCGACCTGAAGGCGATGCAGGGCGCCGGCGAGACGCTCTACGCCGTTCCGGCGAGCGACGATGAAGTGAAACGCGTCGTCGAATCGGTGTACGGGGAATTACCGGCGATCAATCCGGCGGAGGAAGAGGCGCCGCAATAGCGGCGCGGTATACGGGTCAGCCCGCGCCGATATCGATCACGATCTTGCCCTTCGCGCCGCGCGCGGCCATCAGTGCGAGCGCGTCGGCGGCGCGCTCGAGCGGAAAGCGCGTCGCGACATGGGGCCTCAGTCTTCCCTGCGCGTACCAGGCGAACAGTTCGGTAAGTGCCGCGGCGAACTCGTCCGGTGCGCGCTTGAGCCACTCCCCCCAGTACACGCCGACGATGTCGCGCTCCATCAGCAGAGGAAGATTCAAGGGGATCTTGGGGATTTCACCGCCCGCGAAGCCGATCACGAGGAGCCGCGCGCGCCAGGCCGAGGAACGCAGCGCCGCCTCGGTCAATGCGCCGCCGACCGGATCGTAGATGAGGTCGACGCCCCTGCCTCCGGTGAGCGCCTTGATGCGCTCGCGCAGATCCTCTTTCGCGTAGTCGATGGTTTCGTCGGCGCCGTGCTCGCGGCACACCGCGAGCTTGTCGGCGCTCGAGGCGCAGGCGATGACGCGCAGGTCGAGAATCTTGCCGACTTCGATCGCGGCGATTCCCACGCCGCCGGCGGCACCGAGCACCAGCAGCGTCTCGCCGGGACGGGTCGCGACGCGATGGCGCAGCGCGTGATGCGAGGTGCCGTAGGTGAGCAGGAACGATGCCGCGGTGGCGTAGTCCATGTTCGTCGGCAGCGGGATCAGTCGTCGCGCCTCGATCAGGCATTCCTCGGCAAAGGCTCCCCAGGTGGTCAGTCCCAGCACGCGGTCGCCGGGCCTGACGTGGGTCACCCCCGCGCCGACCAACTTCACCACCCCTG
>JAOUFA010000273.1 GCA_029858545.1 Betaproteobacteria bacterium | reverse complement strand
AGCCTCGCCGCGACGGCGGCCTTGAATTCGATCGGACGCGGACGCAGCGTCGAGCCCGATAAGGTCAGGCGCCGGCGCATCAGCTCGTTGATGTCGAGTTCCGTTTTGGGGCCGCGCAGGAAGGCGATGAACACGAGCCGCCCGTCGTCGGCGAGACATTTCAGTTCCTTCGGCACGTAGTCGCCGCCGACCATGTCGAGAATTACGTCGACGCCCTTGCCGCCGGTGGCAGCCTTCACCTCGTCGAGAAAATCCTGCGTCTTGTAGTTGATCGCTTTTTCCGCGCCGAGCTTCACGCACGCGGCGCACTTCGCGTCGCTGCCCGCGGTGGCGAACACGCGATGGCCGAGCGCCGCGGCAATCTGGATCGCGGTGACGCCGATCCCCGAGCTGCCGCCCTGCACGAGGAAGGTCTCGCCGGGCTTGAGTCCGGCGCGATCGAAGACGTTCGACCAGACGGTGAAGCAGGTCTCGGGAAGCGACGCCGCCTCGGCGAGGCTGAGGTCCTTGGGTACCGGCAGCGCCTGGACCTCCGGCGCGGTGCAGTACTCGGCGTAGCCACCGCCATGCACCAGCGCGCAGACCTTGTCGCCCGGTTTCCAGCGCGTCGCGTTCTCCCCGCAGGCGACGACTTCGCCCGCGATTTCGAGGCCGGGCAGGTCCGACGCGTCGGGCGGTACAGGGTACAGGCCCCTGCGTTGCAGGACGTCAGGGCGGTTCACTCCCGCGGCGGCGACCTTGACGAGAATCTCGTGTGGCCTGGGCGTCGGCAGCGGACGTTGGACGGAATTCAGGACTTCGGGGCCGCCCGGCTGGGAGACCTCGACGGCTCGCATGATGCTGGGCAGAGGCATGGTGGTTTCGAAATTCTTGATGGAGATTGGAAATCTTATCGCATTCGCCTGGTTATCATGTTGAATTCGCGACAATCGGGGCAGATGGACGGTGATTGAATCTGACGGTATGACGATACAGACCGACGAGGAGGGTTATCTGGTCGATCCGGCGCAGTGGAATGAAGCGGTGGCCGAGCAGCTCGCGCAGGCGGAGCACATCGCGCTTGGCGAGATGCACTGGCAGGCGATCCGGTTCATGCGCCGTTTTTTGGACGAACACCAGGTCGCGCCCGACGCGCGCTTCGTGGTTCGGCATTTGGCCGAGGACTGCGGCCTGGGTGCCGAGGCGCGCAAACGCCTGTTCGAACTCTTTCCCTATGGATACGTCAAACAGGCGTGCAAGATTGCCGGCATGCGCCGTCCGCGCGCCTGGAGCACCGGCTGAGGTGAGAATGGCGCTGCCCGCTTTGGCTTTTCGCGGGTTTGGTCTTCATGCATCTCCCGAACTTGCGCAGTTGCGCAAAGCGCAACTGCGCAAGTTCGGGAGACCCGTAGACATCAAAACCTTCGCAGACTTCCGATACTTCGTCTTCACCCCTGCGAAAACATCTTTGCGGCCCAGGCAAGATCGACGTTCCCGCCCGAGAGCACGACCCCGACCCTGAGACCGCGCGCATCGAGCTTCTTCTCCAGCAGCGCGCTCGCGCCGAGCGCGCCGGTTGGTTCGACGACGAGTTTCATGCGTTCCCAGAGAAAGAACATCGAACGCAGCAGTTCCGCGTCGTTCACCGTCAGCATGTCGGCGACGTGGCGCAGCACGAGCGGGAAGGTGATCGCGCCGAGCGAGGCGGTGCGCGCGCCGTCGGCGATGGTGTCGGGGTTGTGCACGGTTTGCAGGCTGCGGGACTTGAATGAACGCGTTGCATCGTCGCCCGCCGCCGGCTCGACCCCGATCGTGCGGCAGCCCGGAGCGAGCGCATGCGCGGCAATCGCGCAACCCGAGAGCAGCCCGCCACCGCCACAGGGCACGAGCAGCACGTCGAGCGACCCCGCTTCCTCGAAGAGTTCCATCGCCGCGCTGCCCTGGCCGGCGACGACCAGGGGATCGTCGAAGGGCGGGATGACCGTCAGGCCGCGCTCGGCGCCGATCCGTTCGGCGATCGCTTCGCGCGACTCGCCGTGCCGGTCGTAGGTGATGACCTCCGCGCCATAGCCGCGTGCGGCGTCGAGTTTGACGCGCGGCGCATCGGCGGGCATGACGATCACGGCAGGCGCACCCAGCATGCGGCCGGCAAGCGCGACTGCCTGCGCGTGATTGCCCGAGGAGTAGGCGATCACCCCGCGCGCCCGTTCGGCGGAGGAAAGCCGCGTCATCGCGCTGCACGCGCCGCGAAACTTGAAAGCGCCCATGCGCTGGAAGTTCTCGCACTTGAAGAATACCCGCGCTCCGGTCAGCGCATCGATGGTGCGCGAGGTGAGCACCGGTGTGCGGAGCACGTGCGGCAGGATGCGTTCCTGCGCGCGCGCGAGATCGTCAAAATCGACCGGCGGCGAAAGACTTTCGGCAACGGTATTCATGCGGGGCCGGCGCCACAGGCGCCGGGTCAGGGCTGGCTGAAGTCGAGGCTGTCACCCGCGCCGGCGGCCGGCGCTGGCAGCGGTGCCGGGGCGGGCCCTGCAGTCGCCCTGGAAATCGGCGCGACCGGGGCGTTGGGATCAAGCAGCCGCTCCAGTTCGCTGGTGACGAGCGCCATGTCGGGGCCGACGCGGCTCATGTAGTTGAGCAGGATGCGTACCGGCAGATCGGCAAGCGAAGGATCGGGACGGTCCCACAGATGCGCCGCGTTCTGGATCGCCGGCACGACGTAATTCATGCGCGTGCCCGGCATTGCGGTTTCAATTCCCTGGAGGAGCGCGGCCTGCGCCCGGGCAATGCCCGAGAGCAGTTCGGCGAGTTGTTGTGCCGAGATTTGCAGCATGACGCACCTCCTCGCGATCGGGTGGAGTTTTCATCGGGGATGGTAACATCGGCGCGCGCGAGTCGGGGAACGTGGCGCGAGGGGAGATGTGACCTATGTGGTGGTTACGTAAAGATCCCGACATCCTTGGCGTCGATGGCGGGCGGCTCGCGCCATGCAAACGCACGCCGAATTGCGTCAGCTCGCAGGCCGATCCCTCCGATCGCGTGCACTATGTCACGCCTTTATGGCACGTCGGCGACGCGCGCGCGGCGATCGCCGCGGTACGCGCGGCCGTTGCGGCGCTGCCGCGCACGCGCATTGTGCGCGAAGACGCCGACTATTTGCGCGCCGAATTCCGTTCCCGCTGGATGGGCTTCGTCGACGATGTCGAATTCCTGTTCGTGCCGGCCGAGGGTGCGATCCATGTGCGTTCGGCTTCGCGGCTCGGGCGCAGCGATTTTGGCGTCAACCGCGCTCGCATTGAGGCCATTCGGGGGATGCTCGCGAATTCGGACAATTGATGCGGCGCAAGCGCGCATCTGGAATTGCGCGCGGCGGTGCGGGAAAATAGGCGGTCATTTCTCGGGCGCTGAAGCGGCGGAGGCGACATGGCGGGACTGCGAGAACGATGCGCCGGGGCGCTCGCCACGGCGGGCGTGCTGAGCCTGCTGGCTTGGGCGGTACCGTCGGCGGGGGAGCGCGGCGCGGCCGGCGATGATCAGACTCTCACCGGAGTGGTCGGTGTACACGCGAAGATCCTGCACGGTGCGCGCTCCGCACAATTCCTCGGTATGGAGCGCGCCGGCAGCGGTGCGATCGTGCGCAACGGTTATGTCGCCACCATCGGTTATCTGGTCGTCGAGGCCGAGTCGATCGAAATCACCGGGGCCGACGGCCGCACCGTACCGGCGGTTCTCGCCGGCTATGATCACGGCTCCGGATTTGGCGTGTTGAAGCTGCTGGCGCCGCTCGCTGGCCGGCCGATTCCGCTGGGCGATTCGAGCGCGCTGGATGTGGACCGCCCGGTGCTCGTCGCCGGTTTTGGCGGACGCGACGAGGCGCATGTCGTGCAAGTGGTATCGAGGCGCGCGTTTTCGGGAAGCTGGGAGTATCTGCTCGAATCGGGCATCTTTACGGCTCCCGCAGTGCCGAACTGGTCGGGCGCGCCGCTTATCGGCAGCAAGGGAGAATTGCTCGGCATCGGATCGCTGGTGGTGTCCGATGCGCCGGGCGAGGGCACGCGCTCGCCGGGCAACATGTTCGTGCCGATCGATTTGCTCAAGCCGATCCTGGGCGAGTTGATCGAACACGGCCGTGTGGCCGGCCCTGGCCGGCCCTGGCTGGGAATCAATGCGGAGGAGTTGCACGGGCGATTGTTGGTGACGCGCGTGTCGCCGGGTGGGCCAGCCGAGCGCGCCGGAGTACGCGCGGGCGACATCGTGCTCGGCGTCGGCGAGCGTGAAGTCGCGTCGCTGGGCGAGTTCTATCGCCAGGTATGGTCTCGGGGCGCGGCGGGTACGGACGTGCCGCTCAAACTTCTGCAAGGCGCGCGAGTGCGGGATCTGGGTGTGCGTTCGATCGACCGCATGGAGTACTTTCGCCCCCGACCGAATTTGTGACGGGCGGCCGAAATGCTCAGCAGCCGGCCAGGCTTTCCGGATACGGAGTAACCCCCGGGACCAGGGTCCACGGCGGCAGGCGGCGCAGCGTTTCGCGGGTCGAATCGCGCACCATCGATTCCGCGAAGCGGATGTTCTTCTGCATTTCCTCGAAATAGACGTTCTGTCTGTCGAAATGGTACTCGGCGTATTGGTAGGCTCGTCCGAGGGTGTTCTCCAGGCGTTCCAAGGCGCCCCGGTAGAAGGCCGGCGTGCACCGTACCAGTTCATCGCCCGAGGCATATACCGTCTGCTCGCGGCCGTCGGCCAGCTTCTTCGTCGTCAGGCCGCCGAGCACGAATTCCGGATACAGCCGGTCGCGGCATTTCTCGAGATAGCAGCGATCGGACATTTGCGCGAGGATGTCCGCGGTGCCGAGCATTTCGCCGAGACGGCGTAGCAGCCGGTCGGAGAGCCGGATGGTCTTGGCCGCACGCTCGTAGCCGGTGAAATGAAGCAGCGGCGCGGCGACCGATGAAACTCTGTGCATGCCCAGGCGTTCGAGGTAGCGGCGCAGTACCGTGACGCCGCGCGAGACGTGCGACAGGGTGTACTCCGCGCCGTAGCGGTGGGTTCGGTCATTGCGCCGGCGCAGATAGCCGACATCGTGAAACAGCGCGGCGATGATTCCGAGAGTGAAGATCTCGGGTGGCAGCGGCGGTGTCCCGTTGTAGCGGCTGCGTTCGTAGCCATCCATCAGGCGCGCCATCGCGAGCGCCACGTCGAGTACGTGCTGGATGTCGTGATAGCCGGTATCGCAAGGATGGAACGCAGGGTGGTCGCCCCGGTACAGGCGCGCGAT
>JAOUFA010000272.1 GCA_029858545.1 Betaproteobacteria bacterium | reverse complement strand
AAGTAATGTCGTGGGTGGCGCTGAGCATCGAGATCGACGAAGCGCATGCCGAAGCCTTCGGCGACGCGCTGCTCGAAGCGGGCGCGCAGTCGGTGTCGGTGGAGGACGCCGACGCGGGCACCGAGGCGGAAAACCCACGCTATGCCGAGCCGCGGCCGCAGGCGGCGTATGGCGAATTCGCCTTCGATCACGCGTCGCCGGCGGCCTGGTCGCGCAATCGTCTGAGCGCGCTCCTTGCGCAGGACTCGGACCCGGTGGCGATCATCGCCACGGCAGCTTCCCTGGCGGGACTGGATCGCCCGCCGCGCTATGCAATCGAGAGCGTCGAGGATGACGACTGGGTACGCCGTACTCAGTCCCAATTCGCGCCGATTCGCATCACCGAACGAATGTGGATCGTACCGACCTGGCATGAGCCGCCGGATCCTCGGGCCATCGCGATCCGCCTCGACCCGGGACTCGCCTTCGGTACCGGCAGCCACCCCAGCACGCGTCTCGTACTGCGCCATCTCGATCGCATCTTTCCCGAATCCGCGCGCGGCGCGCCGGTACGCCTGCTCGACTATGGTTGCGGTTCCGGTATATTGGCGATCGCCGCGGCAAAGCTCGGCGCAACCGAAGTCGACGCCGTCGATGTCGATTCGCAGGCTGTCGCCGCCAGCAACGGCAACGCGCTCGCGAACAAGGTCAGGCTGCGCGCCTGCGCGCCGGATTGCCTGCCTGCCGGGGAGTACGACGTGGTTGTCGCCAATATTCTTGCCAATCCGCTCATCGTGTTGGCTCCGTTGCTCGAGGCGCGCGTGCGAACTCCGGGCGCTCTGGCGCTTTCCGGAATACTCGCCCATCAGGCCGACGAGGTGATCGCCGCGTTCGCGGGCCGGGTTTCGCTGGCCGTGACGGACGAAGAAGACGGCTGGGTGCTGCTCGCGGGCCGCCGTCAAGTCCCCCCGGCCGGCCGCGCCGGGGAAGTCCAGTGAGTCTCATCACCCGCTGCCCCGCCTGCGCGACGGCATTTCGCGCTCAGCCGGGCCAGCTGGCGGCACACGGCGGACAGGTGCGCTGTGGCCATTGCGGGGAAGTCTTTGATGGCCTCGCGCACCTGGTGGGCCAGCAGCCGGGCGCCGCGCAAGCAGAGACCGCGACCGTGGATCTGGACGTCGGCGAACCCTCGCCGCCCGCTGCGCCCGCGCTGCAGGACGCCGAGGCGCGCCCGGCCGCGCGCGCCACGCGCCGCCCCGCCGACCCCTTTATCGGCGCGCGCAAACAGCACCACAGCTACTCCCTGCTGTGGGGATTTCTGGGTCTGCTCACGCTCATCGCGCTCGCGGCGCAGATCGCGCTGTATTTCCGGGTGGAAATCGCCGACCGCTATCCGGAGACGCGCGTATACTTCGCCGCCCTGTGCGAGGAATTGAACTGCACGCTGCGCCTGTCTCACCGGCCCGATCTGATGAGCATCGAATCGTCGGACTTGCAGGCCGACCCGCGGCGCG
Source organism: Betaproteobacteria bacterium (assembly GCA_029858545.1). Classification (GTDB taxonomy): domain Bacteria; phylum Pseudomonadota; class Gammaproteobacteria; order Burkholderiales; family SG8-39; genus JAOUFA01. The sequence goes on along the minus strand of JAOUFA010000272.1, from coordinate 3,768 downwards.
AAGGCCTGATCCAGTTCAACGCCTTGCTGCGCAACCGCGCCGGTTTCGTGCAGGAGTATCCGTCGCTCGAGATCACGCTGACCGACGAGCGTGATCGGCCGGTGTTGCGCCGGGTGCTCGAACCCGAAGACTACCTCGAAGCGCGACACGCGGCGGAGTTGCTGACAAAGGGAATCAGCCCCGGCGGGGAAACCTCGATGCGGCTGCATTTCGACATCGGCAAGCTGCGCGCCACCGGCTACCGTCTGTACCTCTTTTATCATTGACTATCCACCACGAGCGAGAACAACCTTGCGTACCCTAGTTACCGGCTCGATCGCCTACGACACGATCATGGTGTTCGGCGACCGCTTCAAGAATCACCTGCTCGCCGACCAGCTGCATATCCTGAACGTCTGCTTCGTCACACCTGAGATGCGCCGCGAGTACGGCGGCACGGCGGGCAACATCGGCTACAACCTCAAGCTGCTCGGCCATGATCCGCTCGTGATGGCGACCGTCGGCGAGGACATACAGCCCTATCTTGAACGTTTCGACGATCTGGGCATCGGCACCAGCCTGTTCAAACGGATGCGTGGGCAATTCACCGCACAGGCATTCATCACCACCGACCTGGACGACAACCAGATCACCGCTTTTCATCCGGGGGCGATGAATTGTTCGCACGAGAATCGCATCACCGCGTCGCTCGGTGCGGGACTTGCGATCGTGAGTCCCGACGGCAAGCAGGGCATGATCGAGCACGCACGCCAGTGTGCCGAGGCCGGGTTGCCGTTCATGTTCGATCCCGGACAGGGATTGCCGATGTTCTCGGCCGAGGAGTTGAATGAATTCATCCGGCTCGCCGACTACGTGGCGGTGAACGATTACGAGGGCAAGATGCTGGAGGAGAAAACCGGCCGCAAGCTGGAGAGCATCGCGCGCGACGTGAAGGCGCTGGTCGTCACGCTGGGCGCCAAAGGCTCGCTCGTCTACGAAGCCGGCAAGCCGCACGAGATACCCTGCGTGCAGGCGGACAAAGTTCTCGATCCGACCGGTTGTGGCGATGCCTACCGCGCGGGACTGCTCTATGGCATGGCGAACGGCTGGGACTGGCCCAGTTCGGCACGCCTCGGCGCAGTGATGGGCGCAATCAAGATTTCGCACCGCGGCGCGCAGAACCACGCCCCCCGGCGTGAGGAGATTGGCGAACGGTTTCGCAAGGCCTTCGGCCACACACCCTGGAAGTAATGACTTACACTCATCACTCGCCGCCGGGCGCCTGGTAGCCGCGGCAGGGGATCTGGAACAGCGCGCGGTCCTCGAGCCGCACCGCGCTCAGCGAACCGCCCCATACGCAGCCGGTGTCGAGCGCGAGCAGCCGGTCGGTAAGTTTCAGGCCGAGCGCGGACCAGTGGCCGACGACGATCGGCGCTTCCGTGAAACCCGCGCGCGTCGCATACCAAGGCACATAACCCGACGGGGGCTCCGCACCCTTGGCGTGGAACTCCATCACGCCGCCCGGCGTACAAAAGCGCATGCGGGTCATTGCATTGACGATCACCCGCAGCCGATCCCAGCCCGCCAGCGAGTCGTCCCAGCGTTCGGGCCGGCTGCCGTACAGGTGGGCGAGAAAGTCTCGATAGTCGCCCGCGCGAAGTGCCGCTGCGGCCTCTTGTGCGAGCTCGAGCGATCTTTCAATCGTCCACTGCGGCAGCACTCCGGCGTGCACCATCGCGTAGCCGTGTTCCGCATGCATCAACGGACGCGACCGAAGCCAGTCGATCAGCACCTTCGCATCGAGCGCCGCGAACAAGTCTGCAAAAGTATCGTCACGGCGGCCCCGGGTGAACCCTTCGTACAGGCATACGAGGTGCAGATCATGGTTGCCGAGGACCACGACCGCGCGTTCACCAAGTGCCCTGACATAACGAAGCACTTCAAGCGATTTCGGTCCGCGGTTTACGAGGTCGCCGACGAACCACAGTCGATCGCGCGCCGGATCGAAGGCGATACGCGCGATCAAAGCCTCGAGTTCATCAAAGCAGCCTTGAACGTCGCCGATCGCGTAGATTGCCATGGACGCGAGTCTACAGGCTTGCATCCAGGCGCCGATACTGGATCGCCTCCGCGATATGGCCGGTGTCGATGATCGCTGCGCCCGCGAGATCCGCGATGCTGCGCGCCACGCGCAACACACGATGGTAGGCGCGCGCCGAAAGATCGAGGCGCGCGAAAGCATGGCGCAGAAGTTGCTGCGCTTCGGCGCCCAGTGGGCAGTGACGTTCGATCTCGCGCGCCTCGAGCAGCGCATTGGGTTTTCCCTGGCGCGACTGCTGGCCGGTTCGTGCCGCGATCGTGCGCGCGCGCACCGCTTCCGAGGGCTCTCCGGCGACGGTTGCCGAAAGTTCGCTCTCGCGTGGCGCGGTGACCTCGATCTTGATGTCGATGCGATCGGCGAGCGGACCGGAAATCTTGCTGCGGTAGCGCGCGATGGCATCGGGGCCGCAGCGGCACTTGCCCGACGGATGACCCAGCCAGCCGCAGGGACAGGGGTTCATCGCCGCGACCAGTTGGAAGCGCGCCGGGAACTGCGCCTGGCGGGCGGCGCGAGCGATCGATAGGCTGCCCACCTCGAGCGGTATACGCAGCGCTTCGAGCACCGATCGCTGAAATTCGGGTAACTCGTCGAGGAACAGCACGCCGCGGTGCGCGAGCGAGACCTCGCCTGGGCGAGGCGGATTGCCGCCGCCGATCAGCGCCGCGCTCGAGGCGCTGTGGTGGGGTGCGCGGTACGGCCGGTGACCCCAGTTCGCCGGGTCGAATCCCGCGTTGCTCGCGGAGTGGATTGCCGCCGATTCGAGCGCCTCGGACTCGCTCATCGGCGGCAGGATGCCGGCGAAACGCTCGGCGAGCATCGACTTGCCGGTGCCCGGCGGTCCGATGAGGAGCAGGCTGTGACCGCCCGCAGCGGCGACTTCGAGTGCACGCTTGGCCTGGCTCTGGCCCTTTACATCGCGCAGATCCGGATAGCCCGGGACCCGGAGTGTTCCCTGCGCGACATACTCCTCGAGACGGGCATTTCCCAGGAGGTGTGCACAGACTTCAAGCAAAGTTCTGGCCGGCAGCACGCGCGCGCGAGGAGCGAGCGCCGCCTGGACGGCGTTCTGCGCCGGAAGAACGATGGCGCGCGACCCCTTTTGGGCGCCGAGCGCGAGGGCGAAGGCCCCGCGCACCGGGCGCAATTCCCCGGTAAGCGAGAGTTCGCCGGCAAATTCCTGGCCCTCGAGTGCCTTGCGCGGCAACTGGCCGCTCGCGGCGAGGATTCCCAGCGCAATCGGCAGATCGAAGCCGCTCGACCCCTTGGGGAGATCCGCCGGGGCAAGGTTGACGGTAATGCGTCGCGCGGGAAATTCGAACTGGCCATGGTTGAGCGCCGCACGCACCCGGTCGCGCGCTTCACGGACCTCGGTCTCGGGCAGGCCGACAATGGTGAAGGCGGGCAAGCCCGTTCCCAGATGCACCTCGACGATGACCTCGGGAGCCTCGATCCCCGCCAGCGTGCGGCTCGCAACGACTGCCAGTGCCATGCAACCCTCCCCCCGGCCAAACGCGACAGGGGCAGGACAGGTTTACGTCGAATCGGCTCGCAACCCCGAGGACCTCGTGCCGAGGGCCTCGGTTCACGCGGCCTCAGGGTAAAGGCTTGGCGGATTTCTGCGCTTCGAGTTCAGCGACGCGCCTCTCCAACTCCGCCAGCTTCCCCTGCGCGCGTTCGAGCAGCTTCTT